>CABTZA010000105.1 GCA_902489225.1 uncultured Collinsella sp. | reverse complement strand
CTCGCGGCCAACGCCACCACCATCTATCCCATCGCTAGCCGCTGCGGCGTCTTTGCCAAGACCGACGTCCAGCCGCTGCTCAACGAAGGCGCCCGTCCCGAGGACGTCGCCGCTTCCATCTTCCAGGCCGTCGTGACCCAGACCATCTCGGGTCTGGCGTGCGGCCGTCCCATCCGCGGTAACGTCGCCTTCTTGGGCGGCCCGCTGCAGTATCTCTCCGAGCTGCGCCATCGCTTCTACCTCACGCTCAACCTGGACGAGGAGCACCGCATTGTGCCCCAAAACGCCCACCTGTTTGTGGCGAGCGGCGCCGCCATGGCGCATGAGTCCAACAAGCTCAGCACGTTCCCGCAGCTCATCGAGGCTATCGATGCCCTGGGTGACACACAGGGTGCCGAGGTCGAGCGTCTGGACCCGCTCTTTGCCACCGACGAGGACTTTGCCGAGTTCAAGACCCGCCACGACCAGGAAGTCGTTCCCAAGGGCAAGCTCGACGGCTACACCGGCCGCGTGTTCATTGGCATCGACGCCGGTTCCACCACCATGAAGGCCGCGCTCGTGGGCGAGGACGGCCAGCTGCTGCACACCTGGTACGGTAACAACAACGGCGACATCCTTGGCACGGCCAAGGTCATCATGGCCGATTTCTACAACCACATCCCCGCCGGCTGCACCATCGGCCACGTGACCACCACGGGCTACGGCGAGGCGCTGCTCATCGAGGCCCTCAAGGCCGACTCCGGCGAGATTGAGACCGTCGCGCACCTGCGCGGCGCCAAGGCATTCCTGCCCGGCGTCGAGTTCATCCTGGACATCGGCGGTCAGGACATGAAGTGCCTGCGCGTCAAGGACGGTGTTATCGAGCACATCATGCTCAACGAGGCCTGCTCGTCGGGCTGCGGCAGCTTTATCGAGAGTTTTGCCGTCTCTATGAACATGGACGTGCGCGCGTTCGCCGATGCCGCTATCCATGCCAAGGCCCCCGTCGACCTGGGTAGCCGCTGCACGGTCTTTATGAACTCGCGCGTCAAGCAGGCGCAAAAGGAAGGCGCCACGGTGGGCGACATCGCGGCCGGCCTGTCCTATTCCGTCATCAAGAATGCCCTGTTCAAGGTCATTAAGCTGCGCGACCCCAAGGAGATCGGCAGCCAGGTGATCGTCCAGGGCGGCACCTTTATGTCCGACGCCACGCTTCGCGCATTTGAGCAGCTCACCGGCGTTCATGCCGTGCGTCCCGACATCGCCGGCTGCATGGGAGCCTATGGTGCGGCCCTGCTCGCTCGCGATCGCGCCGGCGCCGATGGCACCTCGACCATCCTTTCAGCCGAGGACATCGCGCACCTCACCGTGACGCAAAAGCATGTCCGCTGCGGCCGTTGCTCCAACAACTGCCAGCTCACCGTCAACGACTTTGGCGGCGGCAGACGCTTCATTACCGGCAACCGCTGCGAGAAGGGCGCCGGCCACAAAAAGCAGAAGACCGAGGCCCCCAACCTCTTCAAAAAGAAAAACGAGCTGCTCTTTAACCGCGAGGTCCTGAGTCCCGACGAGGCCCCGCGCGGCACCGTGGGTATCCCGCGCGCACTCAACATGTACGAGAACTACCCCTTCTGGCACGCGTTCTTTACACGCCTGGGCTTTAGCGTGCAGCTGTCCGACCAGTCGAGCAAGAAGACCTACCAGGCGGGCATCGAGTCCATGCCGTCCGAGAGCGTGTGCTATCCGGCCAAGATGAGCCACGGCCACGTGATGAACCTCATCGACCGTGACGTCGACTTCATTTGGATGCCGTGCGTGCGCTGGGAGCGCAAGGAGGATCCGACGGCTGGCAACTGCTATAACTGCCCCATCGTCATGAGCTACCCCACGGCGCTGGCGCTCAATATCGACGAGATTCGCGAGCAGAACATCGAGTTCCTGTACCCGTTTGTGCCGTATCACGATAAGACCGAGCTTAAGCGCCGTCTGTACCAGGTGCTCGCCGTCGACCGTGTGGCCGATGCTGAGGCCGGTCGCGGTCGCGTGCGTGGACCCAAGATCACGCGCTCCGAGGTCGATGCCGCCGTCAACGCTGCCTTTGAGGCCGATGCGCGCTTCCACGAGGATATCCAGACCATGGGCGAGGAGGCTCTTAAGTGGGTCGAGGACCACGGCGGCCACGGCATCGTACTCGCCGGCCGCCCCTACCATAACGACCCCGAGATCAACCACGCCCTGCCCGAGCTTATCTCGAGCTTTGGCTTTGCGGTCTTTACCGAGGATTCGCTTGCGCACCTGGTGAAGCCCGAGCGTCCCATCCGCGTCGTCGACCAGTGGATGTACCACAGCCGCCTGTACGCCGTCGCCCGTTTTGTGACGATGCGCAACGACCTGGACCTGATTCAGCTCAACTCCTTCGGCTGCGGCTTGGACGCCCTGACCACCGACCAGGTGCAGGAGATTCTGGAAGCCAGCGGCAAGATCTATACCGTGCTCAAGATTGACGAGGTGTCCAACCTGGGTGCCGCGCGCATCCGCATCCGCTCGCTCATGGCTGCGCTTAAGGACCAGGAGGCTGAGCGCTTGGCTGAGGCAACGGCCGCGGGCGAGGCCTACGAGCAGGGCGATGCCGCGCCGGTGGCGCCCTCCACGGATGCCCCCGCGTTCGCGAGCCGCAAGTACACGTTCGAGGCGCAGCGCGAGAGTGCTTCGACCGCGTGGCCCAAGGTGCCCTTTACCGAGCAGATGCGCGAGGAGGGCTACACCATCCTGTGCCCGCAGATGGCGCCGATCCACTTTGATCTGGTCAAAGAGGTGTTCCGTGGTGCCGGCTACAACTTGGAGCTGCTGCCCTCGACTGACCACGATGCCGTCGAGGCCGGCCTGCGCTACGTGAACAATGACATTTGCTACCCGTCGATCCTGGTGACGGGCCAGATTATGGAGGCCATCGAGAGCGGTCGGTACGACCTGTCCAAGACGGCCGTGGTTATCAGCCAGACCGGCGGCGGCTGCCGTGCCACCAACTACATCGCACTCATCCGCAAGGCTCTGCGTGAGAGCGGCCACCCCGAGATTCCGGTGATCTCGCTTTCGGCCGTGGCGCTCGGCGAGGACAACCCTGGCTTTAAGATTACGCCGGCTCTGCTCAAGCAGGCGGTCTACGCGGTGCTCTTTGGCGACGTGATGATGCAGATGCTCTACCGCTGCCGCCCGTACGAGGCCACGCCCGGCGCCGCCAACGCGCTCTACGAGGAGTACATGGCGCGCGCCCGCAAACTGGCGCCCAAGTTCAACCGCCACAACTACACCAAGCTGTGCCGCGAGGCCATCCGCGCGTTCGACACCATGCCGCTCGTGGGCGAGGGTACCAAGCCGCGCGTGGGCGTGGTTGGCGAGATCCTGGTCAAGTTCCACCCTACGGCCAACAACCACGTGGTCGATGTCATCGAGCGCGAGGGCTGCGAGGCCGTAGTGCCGGGCCTGCTCGACTTCTTCCTGTACTCCATGAGCAACGCCGAGCTGCAGAAGGACGAGCTGGGAAGCTCTGCCACTACACGCGCGGGCATGCAAGCGCTTATTAAGCTCGTGGACTGGATGCGCACGCCGGTGGAGGAGATGCTCGAAAAGTCTCGCCGCTTTGAGGCGCCCGAGCGCATCGGCACCATGGCCGACAAGGCCCGCACGGTGCTTTCGGTGTGCAACAACATGGGCGAGGGCTGGCTGCTCACGGCCGAGATGCTCGACCTGATCGATCACGGTGCGCCCAACATCATCTGCACGCAGCCCTTCGCGTGCCTGCCCAACCACGTGGTGGGCAAGGCCGTGATTAAGGAGCTACGCCGCCAGCACCCCGAGAGCAACATCGTCGCGGTGGACTATGATCCCGGTGCGTCCGAGGTCAACCAGCTCAACCGCATTAAGCTCATGATTAGCGTGGCCAAGGAAAACATGCGCGCCGGTAAAGGCTTTAAGCTCGAGAAGGTGGCGCCGCTCGCGATGGACGAGGTCACCGGTCAGATGCGTGCCCACGACGGCTGTGCGAGCTGCGGATCTGCCAGTGAGGAGGCCGTTGCATCGGTCGCCAAGCGCCTGGGGCGCGGCATTAAGAAGTAGCTGGTCTGCTATGGGCTAGATATGAGACAAACGGGTGGTAGCCGTACCGGCTACCACCCGTTTTTGCTGGACATATGTTGCGTAAATGACCTTGCTACAGCCTTCCGTGGACTTGCCCGATTTTTGGGCCGGCTCGGGCTTAGAGGACAAGTTGCTGCAGGCCCAAGGCGATTTTTCGCTCAACGCAGGCCAGCACAGTGTGACCTATCTGCCAAACGACGAGACGACCGCTACGGTCTGGCCATCACCACCTACGAGATGGAAGCCGAAAAGTACATCTACCGCGTGTACAAGTACGAGCTGTAGGGCCGCGCTTAGGTTTGACCAATGGAGTATGAAAACACGCCGTTCGCCGATGCCCCCTCCGCGAGTGGCAGCCATATGTTTTGATATCAGAAACATATAGTTGTCGCCAGCCTGCTGGCGACGTTCCCCCTGATATCAGAGGCTCCAGGTATGTTTCGCGCTCCGTTAAACAACTATCGATTGGGCTAACATGGACCGCCGTGCTATTTCGGTAACCCTTGCAGTGGTCTGTCTGACTGTGCTCCTGGGCGCTACAGGGCTGTTTGCTATAAGCCGAGAAACGTCCTATATGCAGGAATGCGCTTCCGAAGGGTTTGCCATTGATGGTTACTACCGGGATGACAAAACGAGTCGGGAAATCCTGGCCTTTCTTGAGGAGGATGGCTGTCGATGGCAACTGGTCGACAAAGACGGCAGCTGCGTTGACGGGCAGTTTAAGCGTACGGATGACCCCAACATCCTGATATTAAAGAAGGAAAACGGCGAAGAATTCGGCACGGTTCACGTTGCGTATATATCGCGCCGACGCAATCAGGGGCAGATTTACCTAATTAGAAATACTAAGGTGACCCGATTTTATCTTGTGAGCACCGATCCAGCGTTTACGGTGGGGTCTGGCGATGTCGATGCGGACGTCTGATTCACGGCAATAAAACAGCGAGCGGGGCGCGGACGTGAACTACGTCCCGCTTTTTGCTTGTGCCTGCGTCGCGTCTGAGCCTCGCCGCGACTTGCGCCTGTGCGCGGGAGCCATCCCATGCTCCGCATTACTCCACATCAAACTCCACGCGATCGAGTTCGGGCACGTTGAGGTCAATGAGCTTGCGGGCGACGTGACGGTCGTGTGCCCCAAGTGCCTCGCTTGTCGTCACATGGGCGACAATCTCGCGCTCGACGATGCCCTCCTCGTCGCCTTCGGTGGCCGAGGTCTCGACGGCGACGGTGTAATCCTTAAAGCCCGGCAGCACCGCGGCAAGCTCGCGCGTGGTTTCGGTGACACCGTAGCCGTCCTGCACGCCGGCCTGCGCCGAGCCAATGGAACCCGCCGTCATGACGATGCAGGGGATGGCAAAGACCACCGTGCCCACAATAATGCGGCGGCGCACCTTGCGTGACAGCTCATCGACCTCGGCATTTTCCTCGGCTGTCACAATGCCGTCGCCGTTGAGGTCGCGCTTGAGCGGTACACGTAAAAGAAGCAATACGGCTTCGGCCGCCAGCGCGATAAAGACCACGTTGATGCCAAACTCATAAAGCGCCGAGAGAAACAGTGACCCGCTTGCGATGGCGATGCCGTAGCCCGCCGCGCACAGGGGCGGCATGAGCGCGGTCGCCACGGCCACGCCGGCGATGAGCGTGGCGGGTTCCTGGTCGCGCGAGTTGCCCAGCCCGCCTGCAAAGCCGCCTGCGAGTGCGACGGTAAGGTCCCAGACGGTGGGTGTCGAGTTGTCGATGATGGCGGCCGTGGTGGTGCCAAGGGGCGAGAGCTTAAAGTACAGCGTGGACGTGACCAGGCAAAAGGCCATCTGCAGCGCAAGGCTGGCGACGGCTTCGACGGTAATCTCGCGGTCGAGCGTGGCAATACCGTATGCCATGGCAAGGACCGAGCCCATGAGCGGGCAGATGAGCATGGCGCCCACGATGGCGATGTCCGAATCGATATCGAGGCCGATGCTTGCGATCAGCATGGCGATGATGAGGATGCATAGGTGGGAGCCAGTCAGACGCGCCCCGTTTACAAAACGCTTGCGGATCACGTGGTAGGGCGCGCGACCCTCGCGAATGTTGAATGCGCGCTTGAGGAAGCGGGTGATGTTTTCCATGGCTTCGCTATGGGCAGGGCGGATGCCGTGGCGCCGGTG
>CABTZA010000104.1 GCA_902489225.1 uncultured Collinsella sp. | reverse complement strand
GCATCCCCGTCTATCACGAGGATCCCGACAACGTCGCGGGCATCGCGCACATCAAGGACCTGATTCAGCCCGCGCTCGACGGTAAGGGCGACCAGCCCATCGCCGATTACCTGCGCGACGCCACCTTTGTGCCCGACACCAAGGACATCCTGCCGCTGCTGTCCGAGATGCAGACTTCGCACGACCAGATCGTGGTGGTCGTGGACGAGTACGGCGGCACGGCCGGCATCATCACTATCGAGGACATCGTCGAGGAGATCGTCGGCGAGATCGAGGACGAGTTCGACCCCGACAACAAGTATCTCACGCGCCTTTCGCGCCGCGAGTGGCTCGTTGATGGGCGTTTTTCGTGCGATGACGCGATTGAGCTTGGCTGGCCGCTCGAGGAAAGCGATGATTATGAGACCATCGCCGGCTGGATTTTGGAGCTTTGCGACTCGGTGCCCGACATCGGAGAGGTATTTGAGGTTGCGGGGTACAAGTTCAAGGTGCAGTCGATGCGTGGCCAGCGCATCTCGCTCATTCGCGTGATTGCTCCGGCCGAAACCGATAAGAAAGATTCCGAGTCTTCGGTAGACGAGCCGACGACGCCGGGTGCGGGCTCTGCGAATCCGCACGACGGCGACGAGTAGGACAAGGAAGAGTAGGGGAGAGTTATGGCAGGCCTGTTCAACATCCTTAAGGTCACCGTCAGCGAGGACAAGATCTGCGCGCACGTGCTGGTGAACCCCGGCATGCCGCTCATGACCTCGGAGGATATCGAGGCCACGGCGCGCGTGTACTACCTGGTGCCCGCGATTGCCAAGCATCTGTGCCTGGGCGATTCGGGTCGCGAGTTCCAGGACTGTATGGGCCAGACCGAGCTCTGCCACCTGCTGGAGCATGTGACGGTCGAGCTCATGAACGAGACCGGTCTTGCCGGTAGCATCTCGTGCGGCCGCACGCGCGTAAGCGAGCACGACGAGCGCGTCTTTGAGGTTGAGCTTTCGTGCCCCGACGACGCGCTGGCCATCGGTGCGCTGTCTTCGGCCACCTTTATGATGGACTGGGCCTATCTGCACGCCGACCAGCCTGCCCCCGACGTGGAGGGCACGGTCGCGGGCCTGCGCAACCTGGTGCTGGGCATGCGCGCCGAGGCCGAGGGCAAGGATCCTCACGAGGCCGTCGCCGCTGCGAACGGCGAAGATGCTGCCGAGGACGAGGGCGCTGACGAGGGCGATGTGCCGGTCGACGCCGAGCCCGTTGCCGATGCGACCGCCGAGCCCGTTCCCACCGAGCCCCAGGGTGTCCCCAACTTTGACGACGAGCCCCAGGTGGCGATTGATACCGAGGGTGCGGTTGCCGAGAACCACGAGGCCTCCGCTGCCGTCTTTGGCGGTGCGGCGACGGTTCCGGCAGGACCTGCGCATGAGGGCGGCCTGCCGCTCGTGGACGGCGCCGGCGAGGACCCGGGTGCCACGGTGGCCATGCCGGCTATGCCCCAGGAGTAGGCCTACGCGTTTATCACCATCACGTACCTGCGCCTTTGCCGTACACAGATGAGCGGAGCGGCAAGTGATGCGCTGCGGGTATAATGGACAGCATTCAAACGGTGGGCACCGACGTGCCCGCAGGAGAGGAATGATCATGGGTAAGACTTTCAGCTTTGTCTCCGGCGCACTTTTTGGTGCCGCTGCCGGCGCTATTGTCGGCGTTGCTCTGGCCCCGCGCTCGGGCGCCGAGACCCGCGCCATGGCTGCCGATATCGCCAACGACGCCTGGGACAATATGCGCGACACCTACGAGCACAGCGCCGAGGAGGCCCGTGCTGCGGTGAATGACTTTGGCCCGATGGTCGACGCCAAGACCGACGACCTGCGCGCCAAGGTCGACCTGGCCCGCGAGCGCATGGACCAGCTGCGCGAGCAGCTCAACGACGCCATTTCGGGCGGCAACGTGACGCCTGCTGCCGACGTCGTGGTCGAGAACGCCGTCGAGGCTGATACCGAGGCTGCGGAGCCCTCGACCGAGGCATAATGCGCGCCGGGGATTTTGTCGGCGCCAAGATCTATCGCAAGCCTACCGAGGACAAGCGCACCAAAAAGGACGGCACGCCGCGCAGCCCTAAAAAGCTCGGAAAGATTCACTTTCCGGTCTTTACCCCGGGCGGTACGCGCGTGGTCGGCTTTATGGTCCGCCAGTCCGATATCGCGGGTATGATCGAGCGCCCCGACCGATTCGTAGCGCTCGACGCCATTGGTGTCTACGAGGGCGCCATTGCGGTCGATGACGTCAAGGACACGTACGATGCCGCCGCCGCCAAGCGCCTCGACATCAACCTGGACGATTGCATCATCTGGGTCGGTATGGACGTGCGCACGGAATCGGGCGACGTCGTGGGCTATTGCTCGGATGTGGAGTTCAAGCCGCGGTCGGGCATCGTGCAGGCATTCTATGTGACCGCCGGTGCTGCTTCGAGTGTTTTGGTCGGTGACACGCAGGTGCCGCCGACGATGCTGCGCGGTTATGCGGACGGCGCAATGATCGTTTCGGACGAGGTCAAGTCGCTCGGGTATTCGGGCGGTGCGGCTGCCAAGGCCGCCGAGGCCAGCGTCGTGGTGGGCGACAAGGTCAAAAAGGGTGCCAAGGTGCTCGACGACAAGGGATCGGTTGCCGTGGACAAGGGCAGTCGCGCACTGGGCAAGCAGCTCGGCAAGACGCGCGGCATGTTCAAGGCCTTTAAGGACGAATACCAAAAGGCGAGCGGAGGCTCGTCAAAAGCTACAAAATAGCGACGTACCAAATGATGGGAGGCAAGCCGGAGACCTGTTGCTCCGGCTTGCTGTGTTTATGGGGGAGGGCACATGCGCCAAAACGGATCCAACTTAAACGGGCGTTCGGGTACGCGTCCGACGGCGCGCCGCGACCTGGGGCAGCTGCCCAGCGGTCAGCGCAAGCGTCACCGTAAGCCCGGCGCGATGTATCTCAACCATAGCCGCGGCTTTAGCGATCGCAGCGCGCGCATCGGCAACAGCCGCACACCCCGTCGGTCGTCTCGCCTGCCCTATGCGCTCATCGCCGTGGGTTGCGCGCTCGTGCTGTTTATCGCTGCCGTCGTGGGCTACGTCAACCGCAGCGTGGACGTGGAACTTAACGGCCAGAAGACCGCGGTGCGCGTGGGCTCTACGCTGCAGAATCTCATCGACGACCAGGAGTTGACTGACACCTACGACGCAGGCGACCTGCTGGCCGTCGATGACAGCGTGCTCAAGCG
Organism: uncultured Collinsella sp.; assembly: GCA_902489225.1. GTDB lineage: Bacteria > Actinomycetota > Coriobacteriia > Coriobacteriales > Coriobacteriaceae > Collinsella. The sequence goes on along the minus strand of CABTZA010000104.1, from coordinate 3,211 downwards.
CCATGGGGGCGAAAAGCTGTCGGTGAAGGTCGACGGCAAGCGCGTGAAGCAGGGCAAATGGGATAGCCGCGAACTCGAGGGCGGCGAGAAGGTGACGGTCAAGGATGGCCGTAACACCTACGAGAAGCACGAGGTTCAGGCTACGGTTATCGAGCCCAAGCTCAAGGTCGAGGGCACGGGTGCTATCGAGTATGTGCAGACGTGGGGTGTCCAGGGCCGCTCCGAGGTGTGGGTTGGTGAGCAGTCGGGCAAGACGCAAGACCGCGGCGAGGTTGTGCCCGCCACCGATTGCGTTGTTGCGTGCGCCAGCGTGGCGCCCAAGGGCAACAAAAAGTACGTGGCGCTGACGTTTGACGAGGGTCCGAGCGGCGCCACCAAACAGATCTTGCAGGTGCTCAAGGAAAAGGGCGTCACCGCGACGTTCTTCCTTTCGGGCGATGCGGTCGAGGCCTCTCCTGCCACGGCCAAGGCGATTGTCGATGCCGGGTGCGAGATCGGATCCAACAGCTACAGCGACGATTCGCTCAAGGATCAGGACCGTGAGGCGGTACGCGAGCAGATCACGAAAGGCACCGATGCGATTAAGTCGGCGACCGGCGTGAAGACGATGCTGCTGCGTGCTCCCTACGCTGCCTTCGACGAGCAAAACTGGATTGATGCGATGGACCTGGTCTCCGCCGTGGTCTCGTGGAATATTGACTCGGGCGACTGGCTGCTCAACGGTGCCGACGAGCAGGTCTCGACGGTGCTCGATTCGGTGACGCCGGGCAATATCGTGCTGCTCACCGACAGAGATGAATGCGCCGAGCAGACGCTCGAGGCGCTGCCGCAGATTATCGACGGCCTCATTGCCGACGGCTACAAGATCGTGACGCTCAGCGACCTGGTCAAGACGGACACGTCGCTGAGCAAAAAGCTCACCTCGCTGACGAAGGCCACCATGCCCGAGGACGCCGTGTTCCCCCAACTTGTCGAGGACGACGACACCACGGAGTAGCTCAAACGAGTGGCACGGTGGGACAAAATTATCAGTAGTGTTTGTCCCAGGTGCGAAAGGTGCATCGGGCTTGTCGTCGCAAGCGACCCTGGGACAAACACTACTGATAATTTTGTCCCACCACTTCGCTGCGGACGGCTATGTCACGGATGCGTCAGCGTTTGGTATGCCTGCAATGTGCAGCGCATAAATTCGATGCCGCAGGGCGATGCTGATGCTATAGTTACTGCGGTTAATGAGGGTCAAGAGAAAGGTTACAGGTGAAATCCAAACCTCGACCATACAGTCGATGACCCCGTGCAGGTGCTTTTTGCGCATGCACGGGGTGTAAGCGTCGAGCGGCGTGCCGCCCGCGCATGCGTATACATATCCAGAAGCCCCCGGACGCCGCACGCGCGGCCGCGTCCGGGGGAATAATGATGGGGAGCACCATTGAATTATCTGAGTGAGATGCTCAAATTGCCGGTCTTGGACGTCGACGGCGAAAAGCTCGGCGTGGTCAACGATTTTGGTATTGCTACCGGCGAAGTTTTTCCGCACGTGACGTCGCTCGCGTTCCGCGGACCCGGCAAGACGCCGTTTATGATCAGCTGGCGCAAATGGGTCGACCGTATCGACGAGACGGGCGTACACCTTAAGACGTCGGCTACCGAAATTCGCTTTTCGTACCTGCAACCGACCGAACTCTTGCTTGCCCGTGACGTGCTCAACAAGCAGATTGTCGACACGCAGGGCATGAAGGTCGTGCGCGTCAACGACATCAAGTTTTCCATGTCGGGCGAAAACCAGCTGCGCCTGCTGGGCGCCGAGGTCGGTGCTCGCGGTCTGCTACGCGCCATCAGCCCCGCGCTCGAGCATATCGTCGAAGGCTTTATGAAGCACCTGGGCAAGCCGCTCAGTGAGGACATCATCGCTTGGTCCTACATGGACCTGCTCGACCGCTCGACCAAGAACATTCAACTCTCGGTGTCGCACAAGACGCTCGGTGAGCTGCACCCTGCCGACATCGCCGACATTATCGAGCAGCTCGACCCGCGCCTACGTGCGCAGGTGTTTGCGCAGCTCGATACTGCCCAGGCCGCCGAGGCCATCTCGGAGTTCGATGACGACGAGCTTATGACCGAGATGCTCGAGGGCCTGTCCGACACGGACGCATCGTCGATGCTGGCCATGATGGACCCGGACGATGCAGCTGACCTGATCGACGAGCTCGATTACGAGAAGGCCGAGAAGCTCCTGCGCCTGATGGGCGTCAAGGAGGAGAAGGCGATTCGCAACCTGCTGGGGTATGAGGACAACACCGCCGGCCGCATCATGACCTCGGAGTTTGTCTCCCTGCCCGCCACGGCAACGGTCGGCGATGCCATCGAGGCGATTCGCGAGCTCGACGAGGACTTCGAGAGCGTCTACTACGTCTATACCGAGGATCCGAGCGGCATGCTGACCGGCGTGCTTTCGCTGCGCACGCTGATCGTAGCCGACCGCGACGCCACGCTGGGTCAGCTGGCCTATCGCGACCTGGTCTATGTGTCGCCCGACGAGGACCAGGAAGACGTGACGGACGAGATGACCAAGTACGACCTGGTTGCCATCCCTGTCTGCGACGAGAACCGTCATATCCTGGGTATCGTGACCTTCGACGACGCCATGGACGTTATCGCCGAGGAGCATCAGGAGGACCTGCAGATCGCCGGTGTCGGCTCGGGCGATAGCGCGTCGGACGACTCGACGAACGTGCTCAGCTGGTTCGTGCATCGTCAGTACTGGGTCGTCGTGTGGGGCATCGCCTCGTGCATCATGGCAACGGTGCTGGGGACGGCGCTCGGCTCCGCGCATCTGGTGGTGTTCCCCATGTGCGCCATGCCGCTCGTGCTGCTTGCTGCCTCGCGCATGGTGTCGTTCGTCAAGAACTACTTCCTCGAGTACGACGGCCACGACGACGAGCCCAAACCGTACCTGGGATTCTTCTTCCAGAGCACGGGTATGGGCCTGATCCTTTCGCTCGTGACCTACCTGTGCGCGCAGCTGGTGCGCACCGCCGCATTCCCCGATGCGTCCATGTTTGAGGAGCAACTCTTTACTGGGTGTTTTAATATCGCTGCTATCATTTGCCTGGTTGGCAACATGAGTGCCGTGATTTACCTGATGGTGCTGTTCTGGCGTGACGAGCATGACCTCAACACGTCGGGCACCGCCATGAACGTTATTGCCGTC
>CABTZA010000103.1 GCA_902489225.1 uncultured Collinsella sp. | reverse complement strand
CTGGCAAAGCGCCGCTACATTGCCCGCCCCGGCGAGCTGCTGTAGCAAGTAGACGGAAAACACCCTGCCAGCTGCCGTTGCCACTACCACAGCTGCCAACGCCGCTGCCGTTGCCTCTGCCGCCGCCGCAGTCTATCCCCCCAGCAGTTGCGGTGAAATAGTTCCTGTTTAAAGCCCCGTGACTTTAATTTAGGGACTATTCCACCGCAACTTATTGGGAGGTTAGCTAGTCCTTGGGTGTCCAGGACCAGAAGAAGTTGATAAGGGCCACACGCGAGGCGGTACCGGCCTTTTTGTTGATCGAGGAAATGTGGCGATAGAGCGTGGAGCGCGAAAGAAAGAGCGCTGTGGCGATGTCCTGAACGCTCTGGTCCGAAACGACCAAGACCTCAAGAATATCGCGCTCGCGCTCTGTAAGCCCAAAGGTGGCGACGAAGGCATCAAGGCGTTCATCGGACGTGAGCTCCGCTGCCTCCACGGGCTCGGGGTCGGAGCATGTGGGCGCAAGATCCCCACCAAGATCGTCGGTGGCAAGCGGCAGTCCGTCCCGCATCGCGGCATCATCGGCCCGTTGCCCCAACTGCCCCAGCAGCGTAATCGCAATGCCCACAAACATCACGAGCGCCGCACCGACCGCAGCCAGCACATTTTGACTCGAGATAATCGCCACTGCCGGCGCCGTCACGAACATCGAGCACACGTTGTTGACGACGCGACCCATGCACGGCCAAAAATATGACCAGCGCGCATAGAGCGAGACGGCGGCATATTTTGTGGTAAAGAACACCACAAAGAAGCCCGAGCCCAGATAAAAGATGATCGTGGCAGCAAGCTCGTTGCCGCCATTGCCATCGACGATGAGCACAAAGAACGAAAGCGTGGACAGTATGGCGGCACATGTCATGCCGATATTCATATACGAGCGGCCGTGCAGGTCAAATAGTGCGCCAGCGACCAACGAGCTCACGACAAGCAGCAGGCGCGGCCAATCGCCCAAATCGACGGCTCCGACAGCATGCAGGGTCGTGAAGCCCGCGTTGAGAGCGGCGAATACGCTGGAAAGATACGCCGTCGCCACGGTCAGGCGAACTACGGCGCGGCGGAATGCCGCCTTTGCCTCGGGATCGTCATGTCACTTGGCGCCATATTCCAGAGCATCTACCGAAAGCCCGGCAGCACTGGGTTCAAAGTTGGGATCGGACTCGTCGCGCAGCTTGGCGCGTCGGGCACCGTGGAGCAACGCCACCTGCGCGATCGCACAGACGACCAGAACAGCCTGCTGAGGAATGCCGACAGGCACCACCATGTGGTTGAGAACCTGCACCAGAACGCCCATGGCGTAAGAAAGTGCGGCGGCGCGCGCCAAGCAGGGCGTTCGCGCAAAGCGCCTCGCAAAATTTGCATGAGCAGTCGATCCGCAGTAGCCCAGCGCGCAGCACGCCACCAAACCGCCGGTAATTACCACCTCAACCTGAACCGCCATAATCAACAGCAGCAATGCCGCCACCAGCAAAACGCCCGTGACGTCACTCGTCGCGTCAATGGCATGGGGACGGCGATAGTACAGAATGGGACGCACAAAAAAGCCAATCACGCTCGCGCCGATGACAAGGCTCTCATAAATAACGACCTCGTTCGGAGACACGAACTCGGCCATGCGCACATCAAAAAGATACTCGCACGCCAAAAACGTGAAGAAGAACAGCACCAGGCATATAATCTCCCGAATGCCTCGACGCAAATATGCGGTTGTGTCTCCCATGTCCCTCATGGTTAACCCCCAGCCGCTCAATTGTCTGGAAATCTATTTTAATAAAGAACCAGTCTCAATATCGAAGCCGAGCTCGAAATGCTGCAAATTTGACCCCAGCCGTTCACGTCACACCGCGGTTTTGAGCCTCATGGACCAGAAGGGACACGCGCGGCCTCAAGCTCGGCAAGGAGTGTCTCCAACTACCACTCATTTAAGTACGTCCCCAATGAGTGGCGCCCAGCGACTAGTCGTTTAAGAACGTCCCCGGCGACTAGTCAAAAATGGGCCATGTGTCCCAGCTGTGGAGACTCCTTGAGCCGTCTGGGTATCGCGAAGGATCGCGCACTCCCCCATCATCAAAAGTGACACACGCTACCAGTTGATGGGAGGCAGCCATGGGCTTCTTTGACAAGATGTTCGAGAAGAAAGAGTGCGCGATTTGCGGTACCGAGCTGGGACTTCTAGGTAAGACAAAAATCAATGAAGGCTACCTGTGCAAAGAGTGCGCCGGCAAGCTCTCCCCCTACTTTCACGGCTATCGCTCCAGCACCGCGGACGACATCCGTGAGCAACTCGCCTACCGCGAGGCCAACGCCGAGCGCCTGTCTTCGTTCAACCCCACGCGCACGCTTTCTGCCGGGCGCACCAATATCATGCTCGATGAGGACGCGGGCCTGCTGATCATCACTTCGCAGAGCCGCTGGCGCGACGCCAATCCCGACATCATCGAGTTCTCGCAGGTACTCGGCTGCGATATGGATATCGACGAGCATCGCACCGAGATCTATCGCGAGACCAAGGACGGCGAGCGCGAGAGCTACAACCCGCCGCGCTACGACCTGGATTACGACTTTAACCTGACCATTCACGTCAACACGCCGTACTTTACCGAGATCAACCTGCGCGTGAACGACTCCACCATCGATCAGCGCGGCTCCATCGAATACCGCGAGGCCAAGCGCCAGGCAACCGAGGTCCGCGACGCGCTGGTGCAGCTGCGCCAGGAGACGCGCGACAGCGTCGTGGCCGCCAAGGCCCCCAAGACCGCGGTGACCTGCCCCTTCTGCGGAGCCACCACCATTCCCGATGCCAGTGGGCGCTGCGAATACTGCGGCGGCGCCATCGGCGCATAGCCTCCGGCAGCGAAAGGACCGATCATGGCCTTCGAGAGCGTTAACTATCAGTGCCCTGCCTGCGGTGGCCCCTTGCATTTTGCAAGCGCCGAGCAAAAGCTCGTCTGCGACTACTGTGACTCGCGCTTTGAAGTCGAAGAAGTCGAGGCCCTCTATCGCGAGCGCCAGGACAAGGCCGACGCCAAAGCCGATGCGGCAGCCGCAACGCCAAAGCCCGTCGCCGACGACGCGGTGCAGGAGCTCGCCCAAAACGCCGGCTACATCTGCTCGTCGTGCGGCGCCGAGCTCGTGTCCGACGGCACCGTCGCCGTCACCACCTGCCCGTACTGCGGCAACTCCGCCGTGGCGCCCGGCCAGCTCTCTGGCGACTTCTCGCCCGACCTGGTGATTCCGTTTAAGCTCGGGCGCGACGACGTCACGGCCGCACTCAAGGAACACTACAAGGGCAAGATCTTGCTGCCCAAGAGCTTTGTCACCGGCAACCACATCGACGAGGTCCAAGGTGTCTACGTGCCGTTTTGGCTCTACGGCGCCCGCGTTGACGGCGAAGTGCACTTTGACGCGACCAACGAGACCGTGACCGAGGAATCCGACCGCACCGTCACGACCACCGACCACTACGATGCCTATCGCAAGGGCAATATCTCGTTTAAGCGCGTGCCCGTCGACGGATCATCCAAGATGCCCGACGGCCACATGGATGCCATCGAGCCGTTTGACTACGACGCGCTGCGTCCGTTCTCGGTCGCCTATATGCCCGGCTACATCGCCAACCGTTACGACGAGGACTGCGAGACCTGCAAGGCGCGCGCCGAGCGCCGTATGGAAGAAAGCACGATCTCGGCCCTGCGCGAGACCGTCGTCGACGAATACGACGATGCCACGGTCGAAAGCAAGCAGCTCGACTACACCTGGGAAGACAGCGACTACGCCCTGTTCCCCGTCTGGATGCTCTCCACCTCGTGGAACGGCAAGAGCTACCTGTTTGCCATGAACGGCCAGACCGGCCGCTTGGTCGGCGAGCTCCCCTGCTCCAAGCCCAAGCTCGCCATCGCCTCGGTGCTGTTCTTTGTGATCGGATTTATCCTCTCCCAGATTCTCTTTATGGGGGAATACGCCTTCGATCCGGATTACCTCACCTTTGATATCGAGGGCATCCTCATCAACATCATTGCGCCGCTGATCATCGTGATTATCGGAGACGTGCTACTGGTAGGCCAGCTCAAGACGGCCAACGAAGCAACCCATGCCGATGAGTATTGTGGCGAGCTCGACCTGACCGAGAAGCACGACATCTTCAGCCACACCGAGACCACCGTTGTCATGAAAGACGACAAGGACGACTAAGCAATCCAACCAATACCACCCGGCCTTTGACGAGAAAGGAAGATCACCATGGGACTCTTGAAAGCTGGATTGGGAGCTGCCGGCGGCGTCATGGCCGACCAGTGGAAGGAATTTATCTACTGCGAATCGATGCCTGCTGACGTCTTGGCCTGCAAGGGCAGCAAACGCACCGGTGGCCGCAGCTCCAACACGCGCGGCGAGGACAACGTCATCTCCAACGGCTCGGTCATCGCCGTCAACGACGGCCAGGGCATGCTCGTGGTGCAAAACGGCAAGATCATCGAAGTCGCGCTGGAGCCCGGTGAGTTCGTCTTCGATACCGGCAGCGAGCCGAGCGTCTTTAGCGGCAACCTGGGCGATTCCATCAAGGAGACCTTCGCCAATATCGGCAGCCGCTTTACCTTTGGCGGCGACGCGGGCAAGGACCAGCGCGTCTACTTCATCAACACCAAGGAGATCATCGGCAACAAGTACGGCACCGCCTCGCCCGTGCCCTTCCGCGTGGTCGATAACAACATTGGCCTGGACGTCGACATCTCCGTGCGCTGCAACGGCGAGTATTCGTATCGCATCACCAACCCGCTGCTGTTCTACACCAACGTGTGCGGCAACGTGACCGATAGCTATACGCGCGACAAGATCGACAGCCAGCTTAAGTCCGAGCTGCTCACCGCCCTGCAGCCCGCCTTTGCCAAGATTTCGGAGATGGGCATCCGCTACAGCGCCATCCCCGGCCACACCACCGAGCTCGCCCGTGCGCTCAACGAGGTCCTCTCTGCCGACTGGCGTGACCTGCGTGGCGTCGAGATCGTGAGCTTTGGCGTCAACTCCATCGCCGCCTCGCAAGAGGACGAGCAGATGATCAAGGACCTGCAGAAAGCCGCGGTCATGCGCGATCCCACCATGGCGGCAGCCAACATCGCCAGCGCCCAGAGCGATGCGATGCGCGCGGCAGCCGCTAACCCCAACGGCGCAGTGGCCGGCTTTATGGGCATGGGCATGGCAGGTGGCATGGGCGGCATGAATGCCAGCCAGCTGTTCGCCGCCGGCCAGGCACAGCAGCAGGCCGCCCCGCAGCCGGCTCCGGCTCCCGCCCCCGCACCGGCTCCCGCCGCCGCACCTGCGGCCGGCACGTGGACCTGCAGCTGCGGCGCCACCAACACCGGCAAGTTCTGCTCCGAGTGCGGCAGCCCCGCGCCCGCCCCGGCACCGGCCAAGTGGTTCTGCCCCAACTGCGGTAGCGAAAACGGCGGCAAGTTCTGCAGCAACTGCGGAACGCCCAGGCCCTAGCCCCTCCATCTGGTAATTGGCGGGGGTTCCGCCACCCCCGCATTTGCTTCTATGGGTTTCGTTCGATAAAGGAGGACACCATGAAGACAACGTTCAAAAAGTCCGTACTCGCATTTCTGACATGCGTCCTGGCGCTCGCCTTTGCCCTGACGGGCTGCAGCGGCGGCGGCAAAGACCCCAAGGCCAACTTCGTCGGCAGCTGGCAGTACTCGGGTGGAACCTTGGACGGCGAAGAGCTCACCGATGAGTACATGGATATGCTCAAGGAGTGGGGCCTCAACTGTATCCTGATCCTCGACGAAGACGGCACGGGCGTCCTCGACATGTTCCTTGAGATCGCCGACCTGAAATGGGAGGCCAAGGACGCCACCACCGTAACGATTACCGCCGAAGATGAGTCGCACGACCTGAAGCTCAAGGACGACAAGCTCGTCCTCGAGGTGGAAGGCGACAAGCTTATCTTTACGAAGTCCGACAAGGATCTGTCCGGTACGGTGAAGAAGGATCGCGAGAACGCCGAGAAGGAAGAAGAGATCGATGAGGCCGTCGAAGACGACGACGTCCAGAGCATCGAAATCTCCCCCGCCGTCACCGTCGCCGATGACGACCTGTGCACCATCACCATCACCGAGAAGTTCAAGGACGACTGGGGCGACATCGGCTTTGTCGTCAACATCACCAACAAGAGCGACAAGGACCTGACCTTCTACGCTCCTTCCGGCAAGACCAACGTCAACGGCACCATGAAGGAACCCTGGTTCTCGGCTCACCTGATGCCCGGCACCAACGCCACCGAGGAATTCACGTTCTCGAGCGGCGAGCTTGACAGCCTTGACGACCTCGTCAATACGACCATCGGCATCGACGCCTACCTGACCGATTCCTATGAGGACGTCGCCTCCTACACCGCGACCATCGCGTAGCGGCACGTAACATCAGCCGCAGATTGGCGGACACATCCGCGCACTTGCCAGGCGGGGCCGCAGGAGTTGATCCTG
>CABTZA010000102.1 GCA_902489225.1 uncultured Collinsella sp. | reverse complement strand
GCAGACGCCGTCCTTCCAGATACTGATCTCGTGACAGCCACGGCGCTCAGCACTCGTGAGCTTACCGCTCGCCGTCTCCAGCACCAGCTGGTACAGATCGTGGGCAGCCTCGTCGAGCGTGCGCTCACCCGTGGCAATCACGCCAGCGTTAAAGTCCATCCAGTTGGCCTTGTGGTCGCACAAACGCTGATTGGTGAACACCTTGAGGGTAGGCGCCGGCGCGCCAAACGGTGTGCCGCGGCCGGTCGAGAACAGAATCACGTGGCAGCCGGCAGCCGTCAACGCCGTGGTGGATACCATGTCGTTGCCCGGACCGCACAGCATGTTCAGGCCGTGTTTATTTGCCTGGCCGGCATACGGCAGCACGTCGACGATGGGGGCAGATCCGCCCTTTTGCACGCAGCCGCAGCTCTTGTCCTCGAGCGTGGTAATACCGCCGTCCTTGTTGCCGGGACTCGGGTTCTCATAAACGACCTCGCCGTGGCTAATAAAGTAGTCCTTAAATCCATTGAGCATGTCGGAGGCAGCGTTAAAGACCTGCTCGTTCTCGCAACGGTCGAGCAGGATGCTCTCCGCGCCAAACATCTCGGGCACCTCGGTAAGCACCGACGTGCCGCCACGGGCGACGACCATATCGCTCACGCGACCGATCGTGGGGTTGGCGGTAATGCCCGAAAGACCGTCGGAGCCGCCACACTTAAGACCAATGACCAGCTCGGAGGCCGGAATGGGCTCGCGCTTGGACTGCTTTGCCAGGTCTGCCAGCTCGGCCAGAATCTTGTGGCCCTCGATTTGCTCGTCGGCTACATCCTGGCAGGTGAGAAAACGAACGCGCTCGTGATCGAAGTCACCGAGCTCGTCGAGCACCTGCTGATGCGTGCAGTTCTCGCAACCGAGCGACAGGAACAGCACGCCCGCGGCATTTGCGTGACGCGACAGTGCCACCAGCAGACGACGGGTCTGGGCATGGTCGGCGCCGGTCTGCGAGCAACCGAACGGATGCGGGAAGTAGTAGACGCCCTCCAGCGAGCCATCGACCAGATCCTGGGCCTGCTCGCACATGGCACGGGCGACTTCGTTGACACAGCCGACCGTGGGGATGATCCACAGCTCGTTGCGCGTCGCGGCACGACCGTCGGCGCGGCGGAACCCCATAAAGGTCTCGGGCTCAACCGGCTCAACGACCGGATGTGTGGGGTTGTAGGTATACTCGACCTCGCCCGAAAGGTTGGTCTTCACATTGTGCGTGTGGAGCCACTGACCGGGCTGGACATCGCCCGTCACATGACCGATAGGAAGGCCGTACTTAATGACGTCCTCGCCGGCGGCAATCGAGCGCACGGCCATCTTGTGGCCTTGCGGAATATCCTCTGCGGCCACGACCTCGCCCACCCCGGGAACCGCGACGGCAGTGCCCTTGGCAAGCGGCGACAGCGCAACGATCACGTTATCGGCCGGATTGATCTGGATAGTATTCATTACAAATGGTCCTAACCCTACAGGTTGAGCAGAAGTCGAGACGCGGGCACGCCGTCCCGCGCCCGCGTCTGCGCCGGAAATTTACGCCTGAGCGTTGGCGAAGGCCTGCTTGGCGCCCTCGGCACGCACGACAGCGAGCGCGCTGACGACAAACTCCTCAAGACCTGCGATCTGCGTAAGGTCCTCGCCCCACATCTGCTCGTTGGTGAGCACGTCGTGCACCAGCTGGGCATCGTCGGCGCCGGCATGGGCGGCGTAGAAGTCGAGCACGAAGGCGTCGTCCTGAGCGGTGTACTCGGTGCCGTCGGAGCGACGCAGGTGCAGGCCGTCGCCCTCGCGGGACACGAGCTCCTGCGTGTAGAAGGAGATGAGCGTAGCGAGGCTCGTCGCCAGGCACTTGGGCAGGTTGCCGGTCTCGGCAACGTAGTCCTTGAGCGTGGGCAGGTCACGAGCGCGCCACTTAGCCGTGGAGTTGAGGCAGATGGAGAGCAGCGCATGATCAATAAACGGGTTGTCGAAGCGGTTTTCGACGGCGGCGGCAAAGGCCTTGCAGTCCTCGACATCCAAGTCGGCGGCAAGCGTCGGAATGACCTCGTCGTAGAGCATGGTGTTCATGAAGCCGCGAATGGTCTCGTCATGCATGCAGTCGCGCACGATATCAAAGCCGGCAACCCAGGAACCCGGAACGAAGGCGGTATGGGCACCGTTGAGGATGCGGACCTTGCGCTTTTTGTACGGGGTGACGTCGGGAGTCACAAAGACACCCGGAAGACCAGCCTTCACAAAGGGAAGCTTCTCGGCAAGCGACTCGTCGCCCTGGATGCCCCACATCTGGAAGGGCTCGCGCACGGCCAGGAAGGGATCCTCGTAGCCCAGACGCTCGGCAACCGCCGCGGCCTCCTTAGGATCGCGGATGCGGCCGGGGACGATGGTGTCGACGAGCGTGGTGCAGACGGTGCAGTCGTTAGCCATCCACTGCGCAAACTCGTCCTCCCAGCCCCAGTCGCTCACATACTGGTTCATGATGCGCAGCAACTCCTCGCCGTTGTGATCGATGAGCTCGCAGGCGAGGACGATGACGCCCGGCTTACCGGCAGCCCAGCGGGTGTGGAGCACCTGGGCAAGCTTGGCGGGGAAGCTCGCGGGTGGCATGTCGTCGGCCTTGCAGGACGGGTCATAGGCGATACCGGCCTCGGTGGTGTTGGAGACGATGATCTCTAGGTCGTCGGAGACGGCGACCTCCATCATGGCGCGGTAGTCGTCCTCACGATACGGGTTAAGGCAGCGGCTGCAGGCGCTGATCACGCGGGACTCGTCAACCGTGTTGCCGTTCTCCTTGCCGCGCACCAGCACGGTGTACAGGTCGTCCTGGGCATTGATACCGTCGGCAAAGCCAAAGGCACCGTTGATGGGCTGCACCATGACGACCTTGCCGTTCCAGCCGGTGGCCTCGTTGCCCATGTCAAAGAAACGGTCGACGAAGGCGCGCAGGAAATTGCCCTCGCCAAACTGCAGAACCTTCTCGGGAGCATCCTTGGGCAGCAAATAGCCCTTGTAGCCGATCTTCTCGAGCGCATCGTAGCTGATGTTCTCCATCTGTGTCTCTCCTTAGATAGCTGTTAGCGTGCAAGCAAAACGGGGGCGCCGCGTGTGGCAACGGTGCTCCCGAGTTCGATGTGATTCGATGCAGGCTTATGCCTCGACGGTGTCCAAATCAAAGCCAAAGTAGCGGACCGCGTTGTTGTAGCTGATGTCGCGCACGATACTGCCCAGCAGCTCCATGTCGGCCGGGTACTTGCCCTGCTCGACCCACTCGCCGATCACGCTGCACAGCACGCGACGGAAGTACTCGTGGCGCGGATAGGACAGGAAAGAGCGGGAGTCGGTAAGCATGCCCACAAAGTTGCCCAGCACGCCCTCGTTAGCCAGAGCCGTGAGTTGCTCGCGCATGCCGACCTCGTTGTCGTTGAACCACCAGGCGGAGCCGTTCTGGATCTTACCGGCGGTCGGAGCCTCCTGGAAGCAGCCCATGACGGTATCGATCATGGTGTTATCGATGGGGTTCAGGCTGTACAGGATGGTCTTGGGCAGGCCGCAGGTCTCCTGGATGGAGTTGAGGAAATCGGCGAGCTGGTCGGACGGCGTGTAGTTGGAGATGCAGTCGTAGCCGGTGTCGGGACCGAGCTTGGCGAACATGGCGCGGTTGTTGTCGCGCTTGCAGCCAAAGTGCAGCTGCATGGCCCAGCCCAGACGGACATACTCGCCGGCAACGAACTGCATAAAGGCAGTCTTGTACTTGAGGACCTCTTCCTCGGTAAGCGGCTCGGCAGCCAGACCCTTGGCAAAGATAGCCTCGATCTCGTCGGCGGTAGCCGGGACGTACATAACGTAGTCGAGTGCGTGGTCGGAGGCGCGGCAGCCCAGCTCGTGAGCAACGTCGTAGCGCTTGGAAATGGCAGCCTTCATGCCCTCAAAGTCGCTGACCTCAACGCCGGCAACCTCGGAAAGGTGCTTGCAGTAGTCGGCAAACTCCTGGCCGCGCTCGATGCGCAAAGCGGCATCGGGGCGCATGGCGGGAACGACCTGAACGTCAAAGCTGTCGTCGGCGGCAATCTTCTTGTGCCACTCAAAGCTGTCGGCGGGGTCGTCGGTAGTGCAGATCATGCGGACGTTGGACTGCTTGATCAGGTTACGGCAGGTAAAGCTAGCCTCAGCGAGCTTGGCGTTGGCAAGGTCCCAGACCTCCTGGGCAGTCTTGCCGTTGAGGACGCCCTCGTAGCCAAAGTAGCGCTTAAGCTCCAGGTGGCTCCACTCAAAGACGGGGTTGCCAACGCAGCGACCCAGGGTCTCGGCCCACTTTTGGAACTTCTCGCGAGCAGGGGCGTCGCCAGTGATAAAACGCTCGTCGACGCCGTTGGCACGCATCAGGCGCCACTTGTAGTGGTCGCCGCCCAGCCAAACCTCGGTGATGTTCTCGAAACGCTTGTCCTCCCAAATCTCCTTAGGAGAAATGTGGCAGTGATAGTCGACGATGGGCATGCCCTCGGCAAAGTTGTGGAACAGCTCCTCGCCGGTCTTGGTGCTCAGCAGGAAATCCTGATCGTCCATAAAGTTTTTCATCAAACAGCCCCTTTGCTGGCAAGGCGGGCGCACGGCGCGCTCGTTATCCTTTAGGTGAACGTTCACTATACTAATCCATTGCACCTCAAAAGGTGAACGTTCACCTAACCACCACGGGGTGAACGGTAGATTTTGCCCGTTCAACGGTTGCTGGGGATGTGACTTGCATGTATTGCGGACTGGTTGGCGTCCCCGAACACCGAACTTGAGCGCTTTTGCTCAGGTGGGTCATGTCCCGACGTACATTTTTGGGAGTATTCAGCATTGGAGCGCGCCGTGCGCCATCCTCAGCGTCCTATTTGGAACGCAGATAGCGCCCGATCGGCATAAAAAGTGCCCCCGATGGCAAATTACGCCATCGGGGGCACTTAAAACAGTCGTTCTGCACCTCATTCAGGGCATGCCAATGCTGAATACTCCCAAAAATGCACGTCGCAAGAGGGGGTACCTGCTCAATCGGCTAAATACCCGCAAGTTCGCAGTAGCGGTCGACATTGCTGGCAAATACCATCTCGACAGCACCCTTCTGGACGGGCACCGTCGGGGTCCTTCCCCACAGCAGATAATCGCCCAGCGTCTTAGCGCCGCGATACGCCAGGCTCGTCGGGTCCTTATAGACAATATTGGTAAAGATACCGCGGCGCAAGGCCAGAGCACTTTCGGGAAACAGGTCGTTGCCGATCACCATGACCTGACCGGCCTTGCCGGTCGAGACGAGCGCGTCGGCAACCACTTCGGAACCAACGGCAAAAACGCTACAGATAAGTTCGGGGGCGTCCGGCGCACTCAAGCGCTTTTCGAGCTCATGCTCGAGTTGTTTGACTTGCGCATGGGCACCTGCAAGATCCTCAACCTGCCATGGAATATCACGTTCGCGCAGGTAATTGTGGAAGGCGCGGGCGGTTAGATAGTGCGAATCGGTATATGGGTCGCCTGTCAAAAGGAGCACGCGGGCGTCGGCCCCAGAAGCATGGACCAGGTTTGCCGCCTGCTCGGCCATAAGGCTGCCTGCCGTCGAATAATCGGCCAAGCTCGCACCCAAACGATTCAAATGCGGACGGTCGCCGTCGACAAGCTCAATCGTCACGCCCGCCTCGGCGATCTGCCCCAAAAGCTCAGTCGCACGATCGTCGCCCGGCGCATAGGCGAGCAAGCCATCAATCTTCTCGCCCACCTGCAGACGCTCGTCGATTTGCTCGAGTGCATCAGCGTAGCCGCCCACGCCAAATTCAACGCGCTCAACCGTAATGCCCCGGTCGATGACCTCCTGTTCAAAGCGATTGCAGCCTTCCCACAGGTAACGGAAAAAGTACGCTCCCTCGCGCGATGCGCGGGGCAGGCAAAACACCAGATTGATATCCTTGCGGCGCAGGCTTGAGGCACTTGTGTTGCGGTGATAGCCCATGGCCTCGGCCTTAGCGTTCACCTTGGCGCGCACGGATTCGCTCACGCCGGCCTTTCCCGTCAGAGCCTTGTGCACGGTATTGATGGAAACGCCAAGCTCGGCGGCTATGTCCTTCATGGTTACGCGAGCGCTCATGCGGTTACTCCGTTATAGATAAGTTGCCAATTAATAGTCCAGTTAACGATACCCCAAAAATACTCTTCGACTCGCCGTACTCTCCCTCAAATGCACAAAGCGCCCCGCGAACGGATGCCCGCGGAGCGCTTGGATGTCCGGACCTTATTTGATACCGCGGCCCAAGTCTTCGGCGATTTTGTCCACGCCCTTAAGTGCGGCGCACGTCTTTTTGTTGGAGCAATGCCCCGTGCAAACGCCACCCTGAGCGCAGTCAGCGCAGGTGCCCTTGCGGTAGATGCGCACGCATACCGCGACAAACGCAATACCGATAACAGCCAGTACAACAATATCGATAGGTGCCATAGCAAGCCTCCTCTAGTTAACCACCACTTACTTTACCCCATTCTCCACCTACCAAAAAGGGACAGGTTTATTTT
>CABTZA010000101.1 GCA_902489225.1 uncultured Collinsella sp. | reverse complement strand
GCCTCGTCGAGGGCGGCGCAGCGGGCGAAGAAGACGGACGGGGCGATGATGTGCACCGCGGAGACGGCGGCAACGGTATCGGCCGGGATCTTTTCGTCGCGGGTCATGCTCACCAGACGGCCGTGGAAGAAGTCGCGAACCTGCTGAGCGACCTCGGCGGCGTCGAACTCGATACCCTGCTCGCTATAGAGCTCAAGGGCAAAGTCGATAAGCGACGTGGGATCGATCGGCAGACGGTCGCGCAGGATGTTGATGATGCCGATAGCGGCACGACGCAGCGCGTAGGGATCGGAGGAGCCGGTCGGGGGCTCGCCAATGGCAAAGATACCGGCGATGGTATCGAGCTTGTCGGCGCAGGCCACGATGCAGCCAGCGGTGCCCTCGGGCAGCTCGTCACCGGCAAAGCGGGGACGATAATGATCGCGAATGGCGTGGGCGACCTCATCGTTCTCCCCCATCGCGGTGGCGTAGTAACCGCCCATCACGCCCTGCTGGCTCGTGAACTCGACGACGGCGTTGGATACCAAGTCGGCCTTGCACAGGTGCGCGGCGCGAGCGGCATCGGCTGCCAGGTGAGCACCCAGGTGTGCCTCACGGGCAATAGCGAGCGCGAGCTGCTCGATGCGCTCGGACTTGGCGAGCACGCTACCGAGCTTCTCCTGGAAGGCGACCTTGGCCAGACGCTCGCGGAACTCGTCGAGGGAGATCTTCAGGTCCTCCTCGTAGAAGAACTTTGCATCGTCCAGACGGGCACGCACAACGCGCTCGTTGCCGTCGATCACGCGCTCGGCGTTCTCGGGCTTGCTGTTGGAGACGACCACGAACTCACGCGTGAGCTTGCCCTCGCCGTCATAGATCGGGAAGTAGCGCTGGTTGGTGAGCATGGACTCGCAGATGATCTCGTGCGGGACCTTGAGGAACTCCTCATCGAAGGTCCCGACGAGCACCGTCGGCCACTCGCAGAGGTTGATGACCTCCTCAAAGACCTTCTTGGGCGTATCGACATGGCAGCCGGGACGGGCAGCCTCGACCTCGGCGATACCGGCAAGGATGGCCTCGCGACGGCGCTCGGCAGAAAGCACGCCGGCGTCCTCGAGCACCTGCTCGTAGACGGCGGGGCTGGCGACCACATGGTCACCGGGGCCAAGCACGCGATGACCACGCGTGGTGTTGCCACTCGTCACGTCGGCAAACGACACGGGCACAACGTCCTCGCCCAGAAGGCAGCAGATCCAGCGGACCGGACGAACAAAGGTCGCATGCTCGTGACCCCAGCGCTGAGAGCGGTAGTTGGGCCACTGCAGGCCAGCGATAGTCTTCTCGCACAGGGCCGTCAGGATCGGGGTGGCCGGGGCGGAAGGGATGTTCTTCTCGGCAAAGACATACTCGCGACCGTCGGTGTCCTCGCGACGAACCAGATCCTCGGCAGCCACACCGCACTTGCGGGCGAAGCCCTGGGCGGCCTTGGTGGCGTTACCATCGGCATCGAAGGCGATGTTGGCCGCGGGGCCGCGCTTGACCTCGTGAACCTCGTCGGTCGCGGTGGCGACGTCGGCAACGAGCGCAGCCAGGCGGCGCGGGCTCGAGATCACACGGACCTCGCCGTGGGCCAGACCGGCCTCGTCGAGACCCTTGGCGATCATGGTGCCAAGCTGCTTGACGGCATTGTTCAGCGGTGCGGAGGGCATTTCTTCCGTACCGATCTCAAACAGGAAATCCTTAGCGTCTGCCATGGCTTACGCCACCTCGCCTTCCTGATCGGCATTCTCGTTGACTCCGGCGACCTCGGCCATGTAGGCCTCGCAGCACGCCTTGGCGACGGCGCGGACGCGCAGGATGTAGTTGGCGCGCTCGACCGCGGACAGGGCGCCACGGGCGTCGAGCAAGTTGAAGGCGTGGCTGCACTTCATGACGCAGTCATACGCCGGCAGCGGAAGCTTGCGCTCCAGGCAGGAGTGGCACTCGGCCTCGTAGTCGTCAAACTTCTGACGCATCATCTCGACGTTTGCGACCTCAAAGTTATAGGCACTGAACTCGCGCTCGTTCTCGAGGAACACGTCGCCATAGGTCATGGGCGTGCCGTCGGGCAGGTAGCTCCACACCAAGTCGTAGACCGAGTTAACGCCCTGCGCATACATGGCAATGCGCTCTAGGCCATAGGTGATCTCGACGGGCACGGGGTCGACCTCGATGCCGCCTACCTGCTGGAAGTACGTAAACTGCGTGACCTCCATGCCGTTGAGCCAGACCTCCCAGCCAAGGCCCCAGGCGCCCAGGGTCGGGCTCTCCCAGTCGTCCTCGACAAAACGGACGTCATGGTCGTTGGGGTCCAGGCCAATGGCAGCCAGCGAACCCAGGTAGAGCTCCTGAGCGTTGACCGGCGACGGCTTGATGAGCACCTGGAACTGATAGTAGTGCTGCATGCGGTTGGGGTTCTCGCCGTAGCGGCCGTCGGCGGGACGGCGGCAGGGCTGCGCATAGCAGGTGCGCCACTCGGCGGGACCGAGCGAGCGCAGCGTGGTCGCGGTATGGAAGGTACCGGCACCGACCTCGGAGTCATAGGGCTGCATAATGACGCAGCCCTGCTCGCCCCAGTACTGCTGGAGGCGCAGGATGATGTCTTGGAAGGAAAGCGATGAAGCGTTCATGCCTCTAATATCCCCTCGTCGAAACGATTACACGGTTAGGTACTGTACTATAGCGGTTTTTAGTCGATAGCGCCGATGCGGTTGAGCGGCCAGTAGCGCACAAGCGCCACAGCGATCAAATCAGAGCGATCGACGGGACCAAAGTAGCGTGAGTCAGCAGAGTTTTCGCGGTTGTCGCCCATCACCCACACGCACCCGTCGGGAACGGTGAAGGGATAGCTTACCTGAGCACCGGGCGATTGGACCGAAAGTGACCAGCTCATGCCCGTCGTATAGTCCTCGTCGAGCGCTTGGCCGTCAACGACCACCTTGCCATCCTGCAGGTCGACCGTCTGGCCGGCCGTGGCAATAACACGCTTGACAAGAACATCATGCTCGGAGGTGCCATCGGGGTTGTGAAACACCACGATATCGCCCTGCTTGACGGGCTGACCGAGCTCGAGGCTCACCTTTTGTGCCAGGATCTGGTCGCCAATCTCGATCGTGGACTCCATGGAGCCGGTGGGCACCACAAAGGGCTCGACCACAAACGAGCGAATCAAGAAGGTGGCCACGAGCGCGATCGCGATGACCGCGATCCACTCAAAAGCGCCCCTCAACGCGGAATGTTGCGTAGGAACCATACTCACTCCTCGCTCTGCGAATACGAAGCGTCAAGGATCTCCTGCGCGTAAGCGCGCTCCTCGGGCGTGAGCCGCGCCGTCTCGATCAGATCGGGACGCCAGCGGCAGGTGCGCTCGATGGCGTTCTTGCGACGCCAGGCATCGACCTTGGCGTGATCGCCGCTCACAAGCACCGGAGGCACGCCCTCGCCGTTGAACTCGGCAGGACGGGTGTACTGCGCGTACTCGAGCAGGCCTCCATCCTCGGCGGTCGAGAACGACTCGTCGACGTTACTCATCTCGTCACCAAGGGCGCCGGGGATGAGGCGTACGACAGCATCGGCAACGACCATAGCGGGAAGCTCGCCGCCCGTGAGCACGTAGTCGCCGATCGACAGACGCTCATCGGCATACGCATACGCGCGCTCGTCGACGCCCTCGTAGCGACTGCACACAAACAGCAGGCGCTCACTTTTGAGCAGGCGCTCGGCCACATGCTGCGTAAAAGGCTCGCCACAGGGGGTAAAGAACACCACAGTGGGCTTGGGACCCTCTGCGCTAATGGCCTCGATGGCCTCTGCGATAGGCTCGACCTTCATGAGCATGCCCTGCCCGCCGCCGTACGGCTCGTCATCGACGGTACGATGGCGGTCGTGCGTCCAGTCGCGCAGGTTATACGCCTTAAAATCAAAAAGGCCGGCCTTGCGGGCGCGGCCCAATATCGACGTGGACATGACGGGCTCAAACATCTCGGGAAAGACCGAAAGGGTCTCGATCAGCATGTTATCCTCCCTACTTGTCCATATCGATCAAACCGTCCATAACATGGACGGAAATTGTCCCCTGATCGGGAAGATCGAGCACAACCTGCTCGATCACGGGAATCAGTACCTCGCCGTACCGATCGCCCTCAACAACCCAAACATCGTTAGCGGGCGTCGACATGATCTCGACGATCGTGCCGAGCAAACCGAAGCGCTCGTCGACCACCTCGCGACCCATCAGGTCGGTATAGGCAGCGTCGAGCGAATCGAGCTCAAAATCGTCACGATTTGCCAGCACGTAGCATCCCGTGATGCCCTCGGCGGCCGTCAAGTCGTCAATGCCCTCAAACGAGACCAGATCGCCATCGCCCGTATCGGTGACGGACACGACCGTGCAAAAGCGGTCGCGCTTGAGCGCCGGCGGCGTCAGGGCGACGCGCATACCCGGCTCTAATACAGAAGGAAGCCCCCGCAGCGGCTGCGCGAGGACCTCCCCCTTCCTTCCGTGCGGCTTGACAACACGGGCGATGTTTTTGTACTGGGACCTCAAGGTCCTAGCCCAGAACCTCTACCTCGACAGCAGTGTCGAGGCGAGCGGCCAGTGCACGGGCGAGCGTGCGAATGGCCTTGATGGTACGGCCACGACGGCCGATGACCTTAGCGACGTCATCCTCGGCGACCGAAACCTCAATCGTAGAGGCGTCGTCACCATCGATGACCTCAAGGCTCACGGAATCCGGGTCGTCGACGATCTGAACAACGAGATATTCGACGAGATCGGCGATGCGATCTGAGAGCATTGCCTCACCCTCGAGCTGTGCAGCGTCAACCTCAGGCACGATTTACTCCTCGGCGCCCTCAGCGGCAGCCTTAGCGGCCTCGGCCTCTTTGGCGAGCTGCTTCTTGGACTTCTTGACGACGGTCTCGGTCTTCTCGCCCTCGTTGGCGGCCTTGACCAGAGCGGCGACGGCGTCGGTGAGCTGAGCGCCCTTGGACTGCCAGTCGGCGATCTTCTCGAGGTCGAGGTTGATGGTCTTGGGGGCGGTCATCGGGTTGTAGCGGCCAACCTCCTCGATGATACGACCGTCACGCGGGGCGCGGGAATCGGCGACGACGACACGGTAGTACGGACGCTTCTTAGCGCCGTGACGAGCAAGGCGAATCTTGACTGCCAAAGGAAACTCCTCCAACCAAGCAGCTTTAGGCTGCAACTACAAACAAACAGTTGAACATAATACGCCATCGACGCGGGCAGGTGAAGTCCGTGAGACCAACTTCTTCGGTGTAGTCGAGGGCAAATCCATATCTTAGACAAGAATTCGGGATTTGCAAGCACATACACGCACCCCACATGAGCTGCGCGGTATACTCATGACATGGAAAGACGCGAACATACATACGGTTATGAGGATGCCATGGGCGTCACGCCGCCTCCCTGGACGGGTCCGGCGGTGGGCCTGATGGACCTCGATGCGTTTTTTGCGAGCGTGGAGATGCTCGACCATCCCGAATGGCGCGGAAAGCCGCTCATCGTGGGTGGCAATGCCGATTCGCGTGGCGTCGTGTCCACGTGTTCGTATGAGGCGCGTCGCTTTGGCGTGCACTCTGCCATGGCCTCGGCCGAGGCGCGGCGCTTGTGCCCGCAAGCCATTTGGACGCACGGGCACTTTGATCGCTACCGCGAGGTGAGCGCGCAGGTCATGGCGATTCTCGCCGACGAGACCCCGCGCGTTGAGCGCGTATCCATCGACGAAGCCTTTATCGATATCACACCGGGTCGCTTTGCGCCCGAAGACCCGCTGCTGGTTGCGCGGCGTATAAGCGACCGCGTGGCAGCGCTGGGAGTGACGTGCTCCATTGGCGTGGGCTGCAACAAGACGGTCGCAAAGATCGCAAGCGAGCGGGATAAGCCGTTTGGGCTGACCATCGTGCGCCCCGGAACCGAGCAGCGCTTTTTGGCCGCGCTGCCGGTATCTGCCATGAGCGGCATCGGGCGCTCGGCCGAGGAGCGACTGCGCCGCATGCGCATCTACACCCTCGGCGAGCTATCACGTGCACCGGAATCCACCTTGGCCTCTATTTTTGGCGTCAACGGCGAACGCATGCGCCAGCGTGCGCTGGGACTCGAAATCTCCGAAGTCACGAGTCTCGATGAGGAGCGTGAGGTCAAGTCGGTCAGTAATGAACGCACCTTTGCGAAAGATTTGACTGAGCGTGGGGATATTGAGGCGGCGATTGCGCTGCTGGGTGAGTCGGTGGGACGCCGTCTGCGCCGTCAGGGGCTGACGGGTGCCACGGTAACGCTCAAGCTCAAGTATTCGTATGGAAGCGGGCGTACGGCACAGCGCCGGCTGCCTCATCCAACCGACGATGAGAACATCTTCGTGGCGGTTGCACTCGAACTGCTCGACAACATCTGGCAAGAAGGCATGCATGTTCGCTTAGCCGGCATCGGCATGAGCGACTTCGACCACCAAGGCGGCATCCAGACTGACCTGTTCTGCGAGATCGATGACCGCGGAGCCCAATCCAGCGACCGCCGCGACCTCTCCGTCGCCATCGACGCCGTCCGAGACAAATTCGGCGACACCGCCCTTTCCTTCGGCCGCCAATCCCGTTTCAACGATTAACCGCCTTTGGGCAAAAAGAAAGCCGGG
>CABTZA010000100.1 GCA_902489225.1 uncultured Collinsella sp. | reverse complement strand
TTCCTGGCCGTGCCCGAGAACCTTGCCGTACTGGAACGTCTGCGCCAAGCGGGCCTGTCGCTCGAAGTCGACCTGGGCGCTGCACACGCGCAAGCCGCAGCCGACGCTGGCGTGGCGGGCGAGCTCGCCGACGCACAACCACTCGCGGGCCTGACCTTCGTGCTTACCGGCACGCTTGTCAATCGCACGCGCGACGAGGCGGGCGCGGCGCTCAAGGTGCTTGGTGCCAAGGTTTCGGGCAGTGTTTCAAAGAAGACGAGCTATCTGGTCGCCGGCCCCAAAGCGGGCTCCAAGCTCACCAAAGCCGAGCAGCTGGGCGTACCCGTGCTGGACGAGGACGCACTCGAGCAGATCTTGGCTACTGGTCAGGTGCCGGAGGCGTAATGGATATAGAGAATCGCAATTGCTCGCAGGCGGAAGGGCGCACGAAGCACGCCCAAGGGCAGGCAAAAGAGCACCTGATGGCGCGAATTCGCATTGCGGAACGTAAGCGCTTGGCAGGTGTGTCTCGCGATGCTTTTGAGGCGTTGACCGAGCTGGAGACGAGGCTCGGTCTAGCCTAGCGATACAGGCATCGTGATCTGCGTCACGTAGGTTGTGGGATCGTCGCTGATGATGTCGTCGACGGGGGCGATTTCGCGTTGCCCCGCTACGCTGCCAACTTGTCAAAAGCCCCGCGTCGGTTGAGCACGGTAAACGCGACAACACAGATGACCGCCGACAAAATCGATCCGCACGGCGAGGCGATACCCATGGGAAACAACGTATCGGAATAGGCGTTCGACAGCAGCCACGCGCCCGGCACGCGAATGAGCGCCACGGCCAGCACGTTGTGCGCAAAGCCGATGTAGCTCTTGCCATACGCAGCGAAAAAGCCGCTAAAGCAAATGTGGATGCCGGCAAAAATCGCGTCGAAAATATAGCTGCGCATATAGCCGGTGCCGGCCGCGACTACCGCGGCGTCCTTGGCAAAAAAGCCGATAAACGCCGGTGCCACCAGCCACATCAGCACCGTGATCAGGCAGCCGTACACCACCGAGATCGTCATGGCGTCCTTGAGCACCTGACGTGCACGGTCGCCCTTGCCTGCTCCGGCGTTTTGCGCCGTGAGCGCGCTGACGGTGGCGCCCATGGAACTCGGCACAATGAACAAAAAGCTGATCATCTTCTCGACCAGGCCCACGGCAGCGGCGTCGACGAGCCCTCGGTGGTTGGCGATGACGGTGATAAACATAAACGCCACCTGGATGCAGCCGTCCTGCACAGCCACAGGCACGCCGATCTTAAGAATGCTGCCGAGAACCTCGGGCTGGGGGCGCAGGTCGCTGCGCTTAACGTGGATGTTCGTGCGACGGCTCTTGAGCCACACGAGCGCGAGGGCAACGCTTGCCGTCTGGGCGGTTACCGTGCCGAGCGCCGCGCCCACGGGGCCGAGCCCCATGTGGCCGATAAACAGAAAATCGAGCGCGATGTTAATGATGCATGCCACGCCGATTACGTACATGGGCGAGCGCGAATCGCCCAGGCCGCGAAAGATGGCCGAAAGGATGTTGTACGCGGCGATAAAGGGAATGCCGACAAAGCAGATACGCAGGTAGGCGGCGGTGCCTTCGACCGCCTCGGCAGGCGTGCCAATGAGCGCTACAACCTGCGGGCATAGTGCAAATAAGATGACGGCCAGCACCACCGAGATACCCATAAAGAGCGTGATGGTGTTGCCGATGGCGGTCTCGGCACGGTCGAAGCGACACGAGCCCACGGCGTGGCCGACGATGACCGTCGTTCCCATGGCCAAGCCCACGAGCGTCACGGTAATGATATAGAGCGTCTGAGCGCCATTGCCCACGGCGGTGATGCCGGCGGCGCCGCTAAACTGCCCCATCATGTACAGATCGGCCATGCCGTAGAGCATCTGCAAAAAGTACGAGAGCATATAGGGCAGGGCAAAGACCGCGATGGTCTTGAGGACATTGCCGCGTGTGAGGTCGTGTTCCATGGGCGGGGCTTTCTGGCTGGGTTCGTTTAGCTACCAGTGTAGTGAAAACCCTACAACGATTGTAGAGTCAAGGTTTGTGTCGGCAGTGGGGCGAAAAAAATCGCGCGCACCATTATTCCGAGTGAATATGGACACACGTCACGAGAACTCGTCGCCGTCGCTAACCTTGCAGAAAACGATTTCGGAATACTTGACACCATTATTCGGCGCGCAATAATACGTGCGTTTGCGAACAACGTTTGATGGGGGTTGAACCTGCGTGCGCAATCTCAAAATACTGTTTTCCTATCTAGGGGCATACCGTCGCGATGCCATCCTCGGGGTGTTCTTTGTGTCGGTCGAGACGGTGCTCGAGCTGCTTATCCCGGTCATCATGGCCAACATCATCGATGTGGGCGTGCCTGCGGGTGATATCAACTACATGCTGCTGCAGGGCGCGTACATGTTGGTGTGCGCTGCGCTTTCGCTGGTACTGGGCTTGGGTTATGCCCGCACGTCCGCCCGCGTTGCCTCGGGCCTAGGCGCTAACCTGCGCGAGGCCGAGTACAAAAAGATTCAGACGCTCGCTTTTGGTAACCTGGACAACTACGACGCCGGCTCGCTCGTCACCCGCATGACCACGGACATCACCGTTATCCAAAATGCTGTGGGCAACGGCTTTCGCCCTATGGTGCGCGGCCCGGTGACGCTTATCGTCGGCCTTATCTACGCGCTGATGCTGTCGCGCCCGCTCGCCACCGTCTTTGCGATCATCTTGCCTGTGCTGGCAATCGTACTGGGCGTCATCACCTATCGCGTCAGTCCGCTCTACCGCCAACTCCAGACCTCGATGGACCACCTCAACGGCGTGGTACAGGAGGACCTCACCGCCGTACGTGCCGTCAAGGCCTACGTTCGTACCGAGCACGAGGAGGCCAAGTTCGACACCGTCAATACCGAGCTCGCGCGCACTGCGACGAAGACCTTTGGCAACGCGGTGCTCAACCTGCCGGTGTTTCAGCTGTCGATGTACGTGGCTGCGCTCTCCATCCTGTGGATTGGCGGCCGCATGATTCTCGCCGGCAAGCTGGGCGTGGGCTCGCTCACGGGCTTTATGAGCTACGTGCTGCTGATCATGAATTCGCTCATGATGATTTCCAACGTGTTTTTGCTGCTCACGCGCGCTCTTACGAGTGTGGGCCG
The DNA here is from genome assembly GCA_902489225.1 of uncultured Collinsella sp. GTDB lineage: Bacteria > Actinomycetota > Coriobacteriia > Coriobacteriales > Coriobacteriaceae > Collinsella. Next base: position 3,531 of record CABTZA010000100.1, on the reverse strand, counting down.
TATCGCCGAGGTGCTCGATGAGGAGCCCTTTATCGCCAACCCCGCGGGAGACCTCGCGACTGCGGCGCCAGCGGACGGCAGTATCGAATTTCGCGACGTTTCCTTTAAATACCGCGCGGATGCAGCCGAGGATGTGCTCGAGCATATCGACCTTCGCATCGAGAGCGGCTCGACGGCGGGCATCCTCGGCGGCACGGGCTCGGGCAAGAGCTCGCTTGTGCAGCTGATTGCGCGCCTGTACGACGCCACCGAAGGCGCCGTGCTTGTGGGCGGGCGCGACGTGCGCGACTACGATCTCGCGACTCTACGCGACGCCGTGGGCATTGTGCTGCAAAAGAATGTGCTGTTTACGGGTACCGTGCGCGAGAACCTGCAGTGGGGCAATCCGCAGGCGTCGGACGATGAGCTCCTCGCGGCTTGCCGCGCGGCGTGCGTGGACGAGTTCCTTGATCGCATCGGCGGGCTGGACGGCGAGTTGGGCCAAGGCGGCGCCGGTGTCTCGGGTGGCCAGAAGCAACGTCTGTGCATCGCGCGCACGCTGCTCAAGCATCCGCGCGTGCTCATTTTTGATGACTCCACCAGCGCGGTCGATATGGCGACCGACGCAAAGATTCGCGAGCACATCGCTCGGATTCCCGATGCGACCGTGCTCATCATCGCCCAGCGCATCGCGAGTGTCATGGATGCCGATCGCATTGTGGTATTGGACGACGGTCGTGTCCACGGCGTGGGCACGCACGAGGAACTGCTAGCGGGCGACAACATATACCAGGAGATTTATGCCTCGCAGATGGAGTTTGCGAGGAACGCGGACGCCGGCGATGGCAACGACGGTGGCTGCGCGAATGATCCATTTTCCTCCGTCGCATGCGGATCGCCCTTGGAAGGGGGTGAGCGCCATGCCTAAGACCGCAGCCCAAGCACGCCCGGCCGACCTCAAACGCACTGTGCGCCGCCTGCTCTCCTACATGGGGCATGCCAAGTTCTCGTTGCTCGCGGTGGGCGTGCTCGCCTCCGTCGCCGCCATCGCGAGCCTCGCCGGCACCTACATGGTGCGCCCCATCGTTAACGGTTTGGCTACGGGCGGGGAGGAACTGCTCGCCAAGCAGGTCATCCTGACGGCGATCATCTACGCCGCGGGCGTGCTTTCGGCCCTGGGCTACTCGCAGATCATGGTGCGCGCGGCCCAACGCGTGGTGTCCGATATTCGCCGCGACCTGTTCGCGCACATCCAGACGCTGCCGCTCAGTTATTTTGACAGCACGCGCTCGGGCGACATCATGAGTTTTTTCACCAACGACGTCGACACCGTCTCCGAGGCGCTTAACAACAGCTTTGCCAACGTGATTCAGGCCGCCATTCAGGTTGTGGGCACCACGGCTATGCTCATCATCCTTAACTGGCAGCTCACGATTATCACACTCGTGTGCGATGCGGCCATTGTGCTGTATGCGCGCTACTCGGGCGCGCGCTCTAAGCGTTTCTTTGCTGCCCAGCAGGCATCGCTTGGCGACCTGGACGGATATATCGAAGAAATGGTCTCGGGCCAAAAGGTCATCAAGGTCTTTAACCGTGAGGCAGCGAATGTCGCCGGCTTCACCTGCCGCAACGACGAGCTTCGCCGCACCGGTACCGCCGCCGTGAGCTATGCCAACTCCATGGTGCCCATGACCGTCGTGATTGGCTACGTCAACTATGCCATCGTCGCCGTGGCGGGCGGCATGCTCTGCATCAAGGGGCTCGCCGATGTGGGCGCACTTGCAAGCTACCTGGTCTTTGTGCGCCAGGCCGCCATGCCCATCAACCAGTTTACGCAGCTCGGCAACTTCTTGCTCAACGCGTTGGCCGGTGCCGAGCGCCTGTTTGCGGCTATGGACCTTGAGCCCGAGGTGGACGAGGGCTGCGTGGAGCTGGTGCAGACGGGCGATGCCGCGTGGGCGTGGAAAATTCCCGAGGGCCAGGGCGTGGGCGTCTACGGGCACCTGAATGACGTGGCAGCCGTTGATGAGTCGGGCCGCGCGGTGGCCGCCGACGGCACCGAGCTCACGTGCGGCTTGGTCCCGCTTGCCGGCGACGTGCGCTTCCATGCCGTGGACTTTTCCTACGTGCCGGGCGCCCGCGTGCTCACGGACCTCAACCTGTTTGCCAAGCCGGGGCAAAAGATTGCGTTTGTGGGCTCCACGGGCGCCGGCAAGACGACCATTACCAACCTCATCAACCGCTTCTACGAGGTCGATGACGGCGAGATCACGTACGACGGCATCGACGTCAAGCACATTGCCAAGGCCAGCCTGCGCGGGTCGCTCGGCATTGTGCTGCAGGATACGCACCTGTTTAGCGGAACCATTGCGCAGAACATCCGCTTTGGCAAGCTCGACGCGACCGACGAGGAGGTGCGCGCCGCCGCCGAGGCCGCCTGCGCCGACTCGTTTATTCGCCGCCTGCCTAGAGGCTACGACACGCCGGTCACGGCCGACGGAGCCAACCTGTCGCAGGGCCAACGCCAGCTGCTCGCCATCGCGCGCGTGGCCGTTGCCGACCCGCCGGTGCTCATCTTGGACGAGGCCACGAGCTCCGTCGACACGCGTACCGAAAAGCTCATCGAGCGCGGTATGGACCGCATCATGCGCGGACGCACCACGTTTATGATCGCGCACCGCCTGTCCACCGTCCGCGACGCCGACGCCATCATGGTCCTCGAACACGGCCGCATCATCGAGCGCGGCACGCACGAGGAGCTCCTGGCCCAGCACGGCGAGTACTGGCAGCTAGCGCACGGATTGAAAGAGCTGGATTAACCCGTTTGAGCACGGTGCTTTGACTCTCCATGCCCCTCACCCCGCCTCAAACCGTCCCAACATTCGACGTTTTTCGCCAATATCGGGAAAAGCATCGAATGTTGGGACGGTTTTTCTGTCATCCGATCGGGTGGAATCGCTAACTTGCATGCGAAGGTGTGCGAATCCGCGAGCAGGGGAATAAGGTTGGTTATCCGACTCCATTGGAGGGCCCATGGATCTGCCGATCGTCCTGTCCCATAAGACCGCCTGGCTGTACCACAATGTGGTGCGCCCGTCCGAGCCGCTTTCGCGAGCAAGCAGCCTATACGATGAGGACTCGATTGCCGACGAGGCGGAGTCGACCACGGGCCTGCTCAAATTGGGACTCGATGCCAAGGGACTGAGAATATCTGCGGCGGTCGAGATTGTCACCGACTACCTGGTCTCACTTGGTATTCCACATGAGGAGCTCGATTGTATTGACACGCTGGTTGGCTTCGATTTCGAGCGCTCTCGGCCGGCGGGTCTCCGACGCCATGTGTTTGGGGCGCCCATACCCTCGGGTCATCTTATCGAGGTGGCAGAGGGTCTCTTGGTGGTCGATGAGGCCATGTGCTTTGTCCAGGCGGGCTCGTGGATGAGTGAGTCCGAGCAGCTGGAATATGGGTATGAAATCTGCGCCCGATATCATTTGAATCATCTGGCGACAGGCGATTATATCGAGATAGGGCAGAGGTATACCGTTGCCGAC
>CABTZA010000099.1 GCA_902489225.1 uncultured Collinsella sp. | reverse complement strand
TCACGCGCGGCATCGGGTGCGCTCGCCGCAACGTAGTCGGGCAGCTTGCCGGCCTCTTCCTGCGTCATGATGTTCGTCAGGGTGACGGTGATGCGATAGGAGCACGTGCCGTCGCCATTCTTGACGCCCTGCCCAATCTGCGTATCGGCGTTGAGGTACCAATCGAGCTTGGAGAAGCTCAGGTTGTTAAAGTAGACACCGGCAACGGGATCCTCGCTCGGGTCGTCCGGATCGGGCAGTGAGGCGTCGATGTTCATTTCCTTGATAGCGTTCTGCTCGTCGTCGTTTTTCATCCACGCGATCAGGCGGCCCTCTTCGGCACCGCGCTCAACGGCGCTGACGAGCTTCGTAACATCAACATCACCGATGCCGCCGAGAATCTTGTCGAAGGCGGCGCTGGCAACGGCTGCAAAGATGCCGTCCGACTCCTCGACCGGATAGTTCCAGTACACGTCGTGCATGAGGACTTTGGCCGCATTGGTGCCGTCGACAACCGTGCCGTCGGGCAGCGAGACATTGCCGACAAGGCCCAGCAGATACTGCAGGAACACCGGGTCGATACCGATGACGCCATCAACGTCTTGGCCATACTGAGATTTCCACAGAGCGGCGACACGCTGCGAGTTGCGCGGCCAATCGGGCGAATAGGTGTTACCCGAGTTGTACAGGTTACTGTGGTTGCCGAACAGCGCCTCATCCTCTTCGTCGACGCTCTCGACCGCCTCATCCTCGCTGAGTCCAATGCGGGGAACAAACTCGCCAATCGACATCTGACCGTCGGTGACCGAAATCAGGCCCTGCGAACCGCCAAAGCCGCCGCAGGCACGAATCTCGACGTTGTTCATGGCGTACATAAGGTAGTTGCGCGTCTGGCCGTTGGCGCCGAGCATCTGGGGAAGGACGGGGGCGACCTTCTCCGCCGCGTCAACCGCGCCGTTGAGGGTGGCAAAGCCGTCCTTGGCCTTATCGACCAGCTCGGTCACCTGGGAAATATGAGTATCGCCAATGCCCTGGACCTTCTCGTTGGCGCTCTTGAACACCTTCGAGCTGCTGGAAAGCGAATCGGCGACCGCCTGCAGCGCGGACACGTTAATCATGCCGTCCTGGAACAGCTTGCCGGGCGTAGCCTGCGAAAGGTTATCGGCCATGGGAACCAGCGCGTTGCTCGAGACATCGGACAGGGCGTCGATCATGGTGCGGGCCGCATTGATATCGCTGCCATACACCGGGATAAACGAAGCCGCCGCCCACAGCGGGCTCGAGGTCTCCGCCTTCATGCTGTTGCAGAGCTCATCGATCTTCTTCGCGTCGTCAGGCAGCGTCGAAAAATCGCCCGACGTGACCTTGTCCTTAAGGCCACCGACGATCTCGACAGCCTCCTTCGCTTCGCTCTTTACGGTCTTTGCCGAGTTAAGCAGCATAAAGCCGCTTGCGCCAAGCGCAACGAGAAGCACCGCGACCACAGCGGCAATAATGGCGCCGGTGTGACGCTTTTTGCGCTCGCCCTTGCGATGGCGATGACGGACCAGACCGTCAGAGGTCGAACTCGACGAAGCGTCGCTACCGTAGTTCAAGCCAAAATCGTAATAATCTTCCTTGGAACCCGAGCCCGCAAACTCGGCACCGCTATCATCCAGGCGGGCGAACGTGCCAGTCTCGGAGGCGCCGGTGTAAATCGTGCCAAGGTTACCCGTAAGCCCCGCGCCACCGGCAGAGGGAGTATTGTTGCCGGCCTTGCCGGCATTAACGTTGTCGGCGGCATTCGCGGCGTTGGCAGCACCTGCGTTGTTCGCAGGTACCGAAGGAGCCCCGCTCGGCTGCGACGCGGAGGTTGCACCGCCCGCAAAGACATTTCCTCTTGCACGGCCGGTCTTTTTTGCCTTTTGAGACTGCTCGTACAGAGCGGTAAACATCGCCGTCTCGCCCGGGGACACGCGCTTACCGGAACCGCCCTGTCCAGCGCCGCCCGGCGTGCCGGCCTTACCAGCCCCGTTCGGACGCGGCGGAACTGCAGGGCGGCCGCTATCGCTGCCCTTAAAGTGATTACCAGCCATAAAGAAATCCTCGCAATTGAGTCGCAATGAAAAAGTCCATAACGTTACTAGTTTATGGCATTTTGAGCATCGACAGCTAAACTCCAGACACGGACATCAATTGGCGAAAATGCGGCACAACACCTTTTCTGTCTTGGCGGCGGCGCCAGCTACACCGTGAGGAACATCATCACGATGATCATGGCAAAGCCGATAAGGTCGGTCGGCAAAAACACCGTCCCCAGCATAACGGCGCTGGTGATGGTCGCCGAAACCGGCTCCACAGTTCCGATGAGGCTCGCGCGCACCGAGCCGATGTCCTTAACGCCCTGCATATAAAGCATGTAAGCAAAAAACGAGCCGATAACCACGAACACCGCGAGCGCCTCGATGCCGGCAGCGTCGAGCGCCGGCATATGCGCCCAGGGCTGCACGAAGACGCACGAGACCACGCCCGCCGTGAGCATTGCCGAGCCCGTGACGATGGGGCTGCCGTATTCGGGCAGGATCTTGGCGGGAATCACCGCCATACACGCGGCGCTGACCGCACACATAAGACCTGCTGCCAGGCCAAGCGGCGAGATATTCAGGCTGGTGAGGTCGCCGCCGGTGGCGATTAAAAAGGTTCCACCCAGAGCCAGGCCAATGCCGATGACTTCGCGAGTACGCGGCATGCGGCGATCGGTCACGCAGGCGTAGCCCATGATGATAACGAGCTGCAGGCACTGGAGCACCGTCGCGGTTCCGGCGTTCGTCAGGCGCACGGCCGAAAGATAGCAAAACTGGTTGAACAGCAGGCCAAAGGCGGTAAAGAGCAGCAGCTGCTTGCGATCGGCGGGTGTGGTCCAGAGCTTAATCAGGCGCTCGCGGTCGCGCGTAACAACCACGGCCATAAAGAGTAGACCGGCGAGAATCTGCCGTATGCTCATAAGCCACAACGTATCGACATGGTAGGTATCGAACAAAAAACTCGCGCTGGTGCCCGAGAAGCCCCAAAACGAACCGCCCACCAGCGTAGCCAAGACGCCCTTGATCATCTTGCGCGTCGAAGCGCTGTTCAGGCGGTCGCGCCATGCGCGACGGGTGTTGCGGCTGAGCTCGTCGGTGCCCTCGGGCACATCAATGTTCGATATATCGGTCATCGGCACCGAAGCCCCTGCGCCTTCGACCTGCTCGACACACTCTTTGCTCATTCCACTCCCCCGAAACAGCCTGGAAACAATTCGGCTTACCTTACCACGGCGAAGTCACCAGCTGGAGGCTTGTCCGCTTATCGGTAGGACAATTCCGCAGGCGTCTTTCCATAGCTCGATACCGCAATGGCCTTGCATTATGCGACAGCCAAATCGCGGCAGCAGGCTCTTTTGAAATGGATGCGACAAAGCCCCCGAATTCCACAATGTAAGCGATTTTTAAAAATGTTCTTGCCACCGAGTTCAGGCTCCGTTATATTATCCCTTGCGCGCTTGCGCACCCTTGATCGGGCGTTTAGCTCAGGGGGAGAGCGCTTCCCTGACACGGAAGAGGTCAGAAGTTCAAATCTTCTAACGCCCACCAAATGTTCGCAGCTCAGAGGCTATGTCCTCTGGGCTGTTTTGTTTTATGTCGCCAAATCAGCTGGCAGCTCCAACCGCCCAACTAGCCAAAAGCCGACCATCTACTTGCCGATCTATCCATCGGCATAACCAATCAGTCCGCACCGCAACTTCTCAGCAAAACGCCGCGATGTCTGCGCCCTGCGGTATCCTTGAGCCACTTGCACCTGCAGCACCAAGGAGCCGCCATGCGCACCGAGCTCGATGTCCCCTTTTCGCACAAAGAAGAAGCCAAGGCGCTGGGCGCCAAATGGGACCGGACCAAGAAGATCTGGTATGTACCCAGCGGCGTCAACCCCGAGCCCTTTGCCGAGTGGCTGCCCGGTGTTGACCGATCCGACCCCTCAGCGCCGTATATATATCTAGTACTGGGCAAGCGCGAGTGCTGGAAATGTCACAAAGAGACCTCGGTCGCGGCCTTCGGCATTCCCTATCGAGCCGATAACGACGAGAGAATCGTCATCGCGCATGCGCCCAACGAATCCGGGCACATTGCCATCGACACGGCCAACGCCAACGCACTCGCCATCGTGCCCGCTCCTGGCTGCGTGCCGGGCGAGATCCGCGACTACCTTCATAAGCGCTGCGGCTACAAGCCCGTAGGCGCGCGAGCCTCCAAAGCCCCGTCGCTCGGCAACACGTGCACCAGTTGCGACGCGCTGCAAGGCAGCCGCTATCTGTTCGAGGAGCCCTCGTCCCCATTTGCCCTCACTGCCATCAACAAGCTGCCGGCACTGGAGTTTGTGCGCGTCGAAGTTGCCGGCGTCTTTGGCGTCCCGGCCACGCGCACCGACTTTGACCAAGCGCTCTTTACCTGGGCACGTGACCATCACGCCGAGTTCCACAAGCAACTCGGTGAGGGGATTTATTTGTAGAGACGGAGAAGCCTTCACAGCCAGCTCCTCCGCATCACCTATCCCTCGTCGCCGGCGTCGTACACGATATCGAGGCCACAAACAGGGCATTTCTCCGGATACACCGGCATATGAACGCCTGTCCGTTTTCTCACTTCGTCGCTGAGTCTGTCGCGCGCATCGATGAACCGAATGTCGAGACACGGTATTTGCGAGCCGCAGCAAGGGCAGGTGACGACAAACGACCCGCAATCAACCTCTACGCTCGGAAACATATTGTTGTCTATAAGGGCACACGGCAGTTTTCCGTACTTCCCCATCGCAATATCGCCTCGCCAGCTCATACACGCTCCCCTCTCGCTATACAAAACAGGAAGAGCATGCACCGGCGGGCGTGCGCGAGATTGCATCGCCACGCGATCCGATCAAACAACATGATCGTCAAAGAATGCCAAAGCCAAATACGCTAATACGGCAGAAGCCCCGCCTTTTCACGCTTCTTTTCCGAGCGATCGAACTCAATGCGATGGGCCTCAAGAAACACCGTATTGGGTCGCCACTGACGCTCATTCGGCTGCCTTAGCGTCGCGCCCGCAAAGGAAGCGTAGCCGGTCTTATCCAGCAGGTACGATCCGCACAGCCGATATTCGCCGCAAACAGGCTCAAACGAAATCAGGTGAGCATCAAATAGGGAATGAAGATCGCGTCGAAGCAGAATGCCGTTGCTGGCAACCTGCGATTTGGGTCCCGAGTAATTCTCGATATGTGCAGCCTCCAGAGCTTCGCTGACGCCGCAGTCCGACACCGCGCAACGGCCGTCATAGGCGGCAACGAGTTGCTTGCGGAACCATTGCTGCCCCAATCGCTCGTGCCTTAACGCATAGCGGACCTTTTCGTCGTCGGTCGTACCCTGTCCGGCAAACTCAATATCGACGGGCATGTGCTTCAGATAGCTCATGTCGGGCGCAAAACGAGGGTCCGGTCCGCCTTTATGAACAGGACCGTGCAGAACAAACCATCCGTTTTCGGGCTCGAACCGTTCAACAAACGCAAGGCCGAGCACCTTGTAGCCCACCTCGGTTGCAAATATGACTCCGACTGGAACGCCACATTCCATGCAGTTGAGCATTTTACGGTTGTAATTCTGGTCTCGAGAACCAACGGCGCCTGGCGCTTGGACCGAATACTTAATGACCCACGTACCATCGTCCAAATAGAGCGGAGGTACATCGGTGTAGAAGCTCTTTTTAGAGTTATGGACCGAAAGCGCAAAGATCTTATTGGGATCTTGCTTCACCCGATCCTGGCCCGGCCAGAAGATCCCTGAATCCCGCGTTACGGGAAAGAAGTCCGAGCCAATTCTCAAACGGTACTGATACTGAGGGCTATCTTCCTTGGTGTGGTGCGGAAGGCTGGTCCAAACGCCGCCGCGCTGTTCCTCACCCAGAAACCACTCCCATGCCTCAACGTATTCGGAAGGCACGAGACTGCAGGCGCGGTCATAGCTTGGTCCATCCATCAACGGAACAGCAAGGTCAATGTCGTTCATCGCCAGCACCTACAACCATACGAACGCGAGTCATGCCACTCAATAATATGGCCGAGAGTCAATTATTACGAGATCTCATTCCGCGATCGGCACATCGTTGATGCTCTCGGTTTGCCGCTGGCGCGTTTGTACCCCGCTGCCCCACTTCCCTGTATACTGATGTAGCACGTGTTTCATCCGGGCTTGTTGGGCCGGGTCGTTCATGGGAGGTTCTTGTGGCTGTTTCGAATCCGCCTAAGGGAAGCGTTTCTTCTTCGTCCATCAAGCCGGTTACGCGCAAGGCCGTGCGCTGCCAGCGCGAGGTCGCCTGGCTTATCACGCAGGCAGCGGGCAGGCTTGTGGCGACCACCCAGGACGTCAATGCGCCTACGCCGAGCTTTGTGTTAGCGGCGGCGCTGGATTTTGTGCGCCAATTGGAGCTTGCCGAACAGGATGCCAACGGCCACCTCGACTACCAGAATGTTATGGCGCCCGACCTGCAAACGTTCTGCCACATGGCCAAGTTGCCCGCCGCGCCCAATGCGCTTTCGAACGCAGGCTACATGTTTACGCTTTCGGGCGCGGACCTTATCCGCGACATCTATGCATACTGCAGCGAGCTCGCCGAGCGCCACGTCTTTGACGCGGCAGAAGTCAAACCGGGATATGTCATCAAGCTGATTCTTAGGCTGTTCTTGATGGACGGGTTCG
>CABTZA010000098.1 GCA_902489225.1 uncultured Collinsella sp. | reverse complement strand
TGAGGGGTGCCTGGATGCCAACGAACTGCTGGCGGGGGGCGCCGTTCAGGAGGACGCTGCTGCGTTGGACGAAGCGGCGCTCGAGGAGTTTCTTGAGGCGGGTGAGCTTTCCTCCGCGACGCTGTCGCGCATGGTTGCTGAGCGCAAGCTCTTTCCCTGCTTTGCCGGCTCGGCGCTCAAGGACCAAGGTGTGGACGAGCTGTTGGATGGTATATGCGCGCTGATGCGCGAACAGGCGTGGCTCCCGGAGTTTGCCGCCCGCGTCTATCGCGTCAGCCGCGGGGACCGCGGCGAGCGCTTGGCTTGGGTTAAAGTGACCGGCGGCACGCTGCATGCCAAACAGGTGATTAACGGACGTTCCGGTGCCGAGGCATGGGAGCAGAAGGTCGATCAGGTACGCATCTATAACGGCGAGAAGTATGAGCTTGCCCAAGAAGTTGCTGCTGGCGGCATTTGTGCCGTGACGGGCCTTGCGCACGTTCGCCCAGGGGACGCTCTGGGCGCGGAACCTGCGTGCGATGCGCCCGTCATTGCGCCGGTCCTCACCTATACGGTGCTTCCGGGCGAACACGATGTCCACGCGGTGTTCAAAGCGCTGACTGAGTTGGCGGACGAAGATCCCATGCTCGGCGTAGGCTGGAACACCCATCTTGAACAAATACATCTGCAGCTTATGGGGGCGGTGCAGCTCGAGGTCGTGCAGCGGGTGTTGGCCGATCGCTTTGGCCTTTCGGTTGCGTTTGAGTCTGGCGGCATTCTCTATAAGGAGACTATTTCGCAGCCGGTCGAGGGCGTGGGCCACTTTGAGCCACTGCGCCACTATGCCGAGGTGCATCTGCGTCTGGAGCCGTTGCCGGCGGGTTCGGGCGTGCAGTTTGGCACCGTGACCTCGACCGATGAGCTCGATCTTAACTGGCAGCGTCTGGCACTCACCAACGCCATGGAGCGCGATCACCTGGGCGTGCTGACCGGCTCGCCCATCACCGATGTGCGCATTACGCTCACGGGCGGCCGTGCGCATGCCAAACACACCGAGGGCGGCGATTTTCGCCAGGCCACGTACCGCGCGATTCGCCAGGGGCTCATGCAGGCGCGTGAGGCTGGCGCGGCGGTGCTGTTGGAGCCGTGGTACCACTTTGAGCTCGAGGTGCCGGGGGAGTGCGTGGGCCGGGCGCTCTCGGATGCCACGCGCATGGGTGCCGAGTACGAGCCACCGACGATGACGGGGGACCGGGCGAAGCTTGTGGGTCGCGTGCCGGCATCCGAGGTGCAGGACTATGCCCTGGAGGTAGCTGCCTACACGAGCGGTCGCGGGCATCTGTACCTGGAGTTCGCCGGCTATGCGGCTTGCCATGATGCCGAGCGCGTAATCGAGACGGCCGCCTATGAGCCCGAGGCCGATCTGCCCAACACGCCCGACTCGGTCTTTTGCTCTCACGGCGCTGGTTACACGGTCAAATGGTACGACGTACCCGCCGCGGCGCACGTAAAGATCGATCCCGCCACCTTCCGCCCCTGGCGAGCAGCAGACGCCGAGTTTTTCGGCCACATGTGACAGAGGGGCAGCCCCTTTGTCAGATTCAGTTGGTATAACTCGGTATAAGTTGGTATAACTGTTACCAGGATTTACCGATCCGAGGAGGCCGACATGAATCCAAATCCCTTTAAGCCAACGGCAGGCAAGCGGCCTCCGATGCTCATCGGTCGAGAGTCGGTCATCGAAGATTTTGAGGAAGGACTCGACAACGGCGCCGGAGCGCCGGGTAGGCTCATGCTCATTACGGGAAACCGCGGCTGCGGCAAAACGGTTCTCCTGCGGGAGCTGCAACGTCTAGCCAGCGAGCGCGGATGGGCGGTTATCTCCGATTCCGCTTCGCTTGGCTTATGCGACCGCTTAGCCGACGCGCTTCGCTCGAATAAGCCCGTTGTGACGTCAATGGAGTTCGGTCCGTCGTTTGGCCGGATGTCGGTCGAGGCGGCGCGAGCAAAGGGCGAAACGTTGCGAGGGCTGGTCAACGAGCGCCTCAAGAAGCTCGGTCCAGGCAAGGGCATACTGTTTGCGATTGACGAGGCACAATCGGCGTCTATCGAGGAACTGGCGGCCCTTGCCGTTCTCTATCAGCAGTTGCTCGGAGACCAGGATGCCACGGGCTTGCCCGATAGCGACCAGCGCGGTCTTGCGCTGGTGTTCGCTGGCTTGCCCAGTATGGTTGACGATCTGCTCGAAGAGCCGAGCGTGACGTTTTTGCGGCGTGCCCAGCAGCGTACGCTGGAGGCGATATCTTTGCCCAAGGTACGCGATTCGTATATCCAGACGGTCAAAGACGCTGGTCTTTACGTTGACGCGGAGACAGCGGACCTTGCGGCGCACAAGAGCATGGGGCATCCCTATATGGTTCAGCTGGTGGGATATTACATGTGGCGGTCTGCTGTCCGGCGTAGCTCGCAGGTCATCGAAAGGCGCGATGTCGAGGATGGCCATGCGGATGCCGTCTCCGAGTTCTACGAAGCGGTTGACGCGCCTCTGTATTACGGGCTGCGCAGTCCACAGCGCCTCTTTATCGAGGCCATGGCGGTTGAAGAGGGCAAACCGACGCGCATGGCGGATATCATTGAGCGCTGCGAGCGTACCCAGAGCTGGGCGAGTAAATATCGCGCAAGCCTGATTCGCGAGCGCGTCATCGAAGCTGCCGGATACGGCCTCGTCCGGTTTACCGTGCCCATGCTGGGCGCGTACATTCGCGATCGAGTTATATGGCATGAGTAGGGTGATAAAGGTGACGGAACAGAAGATGAGCCCGCAGGCTATCGAGGTACGTGGCGCACGTGTCCATAACCTTAAGGACATCGATATCGATATTCCGCTGGGAAAGCTCGTGGGTATTGCCGGCGTGTCAGGTTCGGGCAAGAGCTCTCTGGCGCTGGGGGTTCTTTATGCCGAGGGCTCGCGTCGTTACCTGGAGGCGCTCAGCACCTATACTCGACGTCGCCTGACGCAGGCCGAGCACGCTCAGGTGGACGAGGTACTGCACGTGCCGGCGGCGCTCGCGCTGCACCAGCGTCCGAGCGTGCCGGGCGTGCGCTCGACCTTTGGCACCATGACCGAGCTCAACAATAGCCTGCGTTTGCTCTTCAGCCGCTGTGCCCATCACGTGTGCCCGCATTGCGGGGCGCGTGTGGAGCCGAGCCTTAACGTGGCTGCGGGCCTGTCGCTCACGTGTCCGACATGCGGCCGCGAGTTCTACGCGCCGAGTGCCGAGGATTTGGCTTTCAATAGCGGTGGTGCATGCCCCACCTGCGGTGGCACCGGCGTCATGCGCGAGGTGGACGAGGCGAGCCTGGTGCCCGACGAGTCAAAGACTATCAACGAAGGTGCGGTCCTTCCCTGGGGCACGCTCATGTGGGATCTGATGAAGCAGGTGGCTGGCGAGATGGGCGTACGCACCGACGTGCCGTTTAACCAGCTCACGCCTCAGGAGCGCGACATCGTGTTCCATGGTCCGGCGGTCAAAAAGCACATTCTCTACGTTCCCAAAAACGGCGAGGGCGCCACGCCGCTCGACTTCACCTATTACAACGCCGTCTATACCGTGGAGAATGCGCTTGCCAAGGTTAAGGACGACAAGGGGCTCAAGCGCGTTGCGCGCTTTCTGCGCGAGGGGCCATGCCGTGACTGTGGCGGCACGCGCCTCTCCGAGGCCGCACGCCAGCCCCAGGTACGCGGTATCAATCTGGCACAGGCGGCGGCCATGACATTGGGCGAGGCGATTGAGTGGGTGCACGGGGTGCCCGCATCCTTGCCGGCCGAGATGCAGCCCATGGCAGTGGATATCTGCGATTCATTTTTGAGCACGGCTCGTCGCTTGGTCGACCTGGGGCTTGACTATCTCTCGCTCGACCGCGCCGGTGCCACGCTCTCCACGGGTGAGCGCCAGCGTGTGCAGCTCGCCCGCGTGGTGCGCAACCGATCGACGGGCGTGCTCTATATGCTGGACGAGCCCTCGATTGGCTTGCATCCTGCCAATGTCGACGGCCTGGTGGGCGTGATGCGCGATCTGGTGGATGACGGCAACACCGTGGTTGTTGTCGACCACGATACGCGCGTACTGGCGGAAGCCGACTATCTTGTCGAGATGGGCCCCGTTGCCGGAGCGGGCGGCGGCAATGTGATCGCCGCTGGTACGGTAGACGAGGTCGAGCAATCGCAGAGCAGTCGCATCGCGCCGTTTTTGCGCGCCGAGCCCAAGCGCTTGCGTCCGCAGGTGACTGACGACGAAATGTTCGACCAGGGCCATATCCGCATGGCGACCGATGCCATCCATACCGTCAAGCCGCTCGAAGTCGATATCCCGCGCGGTCGCTTGGTTGCGGTTACGGGTGTTTCGGGTTCGGGCAAGACGACGTTGGTGCTCGAGACGCTCATCCCGGCACTCAAGGCGCAGGCAGCTGGCGAGCGCCTGCCGGGGCACGTGCGTTGGGTCGATGCCGAGGGCATTGCCCGCGCCAACCTGATTGACGCCACGCCCATCGGCGCCAACGTGCGCTCGACGGTAGCGACCTATGCTGACATCCATGACGAGCTGCGCCGCGCCTTCGCCCGTACGCCCGAGGCCAAGGCGGCCGGCTACAAGGCGGGTGCCTTTAGCTACAACACCGGTGCCTTGCGCTGCCCTACGTGCGATGGCACGGGCTCGATATCGCTCGATGTGCAGTTTTTGCCCGATGTCGAGATCGTCTGCCCGGCATGTCGCGGTTCGCGTTATGCGGACGCGGCTTCGCGTATCCATCGTGAGGGCAAGGATGGGAGCTTGCTGACGTTGCCGCAGCTCATGGATATGAGTGTGGATGAGGCGCTCGACGCCACGGTGGGGCTCAAGAAAGTTCAGGCGCGCTTGCAGACCTTGCACGACCTGGGCTTGGGTTATCTCACGCTCGGTGAGCCCACACCGGCGCTCTCAGGCGGCGAGGCGCAGCGCCTTAAGCTCGCGAGCGAGATGGGCCGCGTGCAGGATGATGCCGTATTCGTATTCGACGAGCCCACGATTGGCCTGCATCCGCTCGATGTTCAGGTGCTGCTGAGCGTGTTTGACGGCCTCGTTGCCAAGGGCGCCACAGTCGTCGTGATCGAGCACGACCTCGACCTTATCCGTAACGCCGATTACGTGATCGACATGGGCCCGGGCGGTGGCGATGCGGGCGGGCAAATCGTCTGCGCCGGCACGCCGAGCGACATCGCGGCCTGCCCCGCAAGCATCACCGGCCGCTATCTATAGACAATGAGGCAAAGGGACAGTCTCTTTGCCTCATTGATGCCTATTTCACGCATTGAGCCGCGAGATAGTCGCGGAAGAATGGCAATTCAAATGCGACGAGCCCTCGTCCTCGTTCCCCGATGATGCCGGCATCTATCATGCGGCGTCGGTGGCGGGAGACCTGCTGCGGCGAACGCTTAAGGCGCTCGACAAGGTCGGCGGTGGTGGACTCTTCCTCGTCATCGAGCATGGCGATGAGGAATCGCTTGTCCTCTGCAGTGAGTTCCCGATAGGTTGCCGCGAGGATTCGGTCGTTCATCTCGTCGCGCGCGATTTTGATTCCCAGGTCAAAGTCGCGTGACGAGATTTCCTTCGAATCGCTTGTGAGATCCCAGGCACGGTAGCCTACGAGTTGCAATAGGAAGGGAAAACCAGAGATCGAGCGAACGGCTCTATCGATTCCCTCGGCATCTGCTAGGCGATCGTTTTCCTGGATTGTGCGAATCAAGGCCTCGCGTACGTCATAGTCGGCAATGCGACCCAGATGATATTGTTGGGCGCGGCGAAGGAACGAGACCGTCTTGTGGTTCAGTAGCGTCGATACGTTGTTGGGAAGTCCCGCCATGAGCAGGGCGACGCGTTTCCCATCGGTCACAAAGTGCTGATACGTCGCTGCGAGCTGGATCATCTCGTCGAGTGTCGGGTCCACCTCGTCAACCGTGACAAGCAGACCGGTGCCCGCCTCGTTGAGCCGGTCGATGATGTCGCTCATGCGGTAACGCCAGGTTGAGGCATCGTGAACGCGACTGACCTCGATGCTGCCGAGCGGTGCAATTCCGAGACCGGTGACTTCGAAGTGGTTGGACGAGTCGATGAGATGGGCTGCGGCACGTTTCGCCCCGAACTCGATTTCCTCAAGCATTCCCGGGAGCGCGGTCGTCTTTACGGCAATCCAGCCGTGGGATTCCGCCCTTGTCGCGAGCGACGACATGAGAGCGGTTTTACCGGTTCCACGAGCGCCTGAGAAGATCGAGGTCAATTCTGGGCGCCTGCGCTGGCTCAAGAAGGCACGGTCCAAATCCCGAATAATCTGTTGTCTGCCAGCGAGGTGGGCAGGAACCTCACCAAAACTGGGGGTAAACGGGTTCTCGAGATATTTCACAAGGCTCTCCTTTCACACCGCCGTTTAACTTCATTTTACTTTAGTTAATTCTGATTAAAAGTGAGGGCTCTTTATCTAGAGCATCAATTAGGCGTGTGTGCCATCGACGTGGCGCTCGAATGTGACAAAAGGATAGTCCCTTTGTCACATTCCCGGAAAGCCTGTTTGGCGCAGGGCTTCGTAGAGGACGATGGCGGCGCTGTTGGAAAGGTTGAGTGCGCTGATGCGGTAGTCGTCCGGGTCGACGAAGTTACCGCAGATGTCCTGTTGAAGGATGGCCTCGTGGCTGTCCTCGGTATGCCCCAGCGATTCCTCGTGAGCTTCCCATGCCTCGGCGTTATCGAGCGAGTCGCAATCGCGCAGCATCGGGATGCGCTCGCAGCGCTCGGGCGCCGCGGCAAGCAGTGGCTCGGGAATGCCCGAGCTCTCGCTGCCAAAGACCAAGTAGTCGCCATCGCGGTAGG
>CABTZA010000097.1 GCA_902489225.1 uncultured Collinsella sp. | reverse complement strand
GCTCCAGGCAATGGAGAGGCGAATGCCGTTGATGCCGAACTCCTCGCACAGCTCCAGATCGACGGGGTACTGGTTGTAGAAGTCCGAAGCGGGATCGGGGGAAAAGCGCCCCTGGGCCTCCAAGAAGTCATCCCAGGCGACTTTGCCCTTACCGTGGGTGCGGGTCTCGCCCTCTACCTGGTAAGCAGCAGTGGCGCCGCCAAAGACAAAGCCCTCGGGAAACTGCGCAGGCGGGTTGGTGACGCTAGCGGGGTTAACGGACATGATGATCCAATCGTCTAAATCGAAGGGCCAGCCGGCTGTGGATGGTCGGCTGGCCTTGGGCGTTACTTACTTCGAAAGTTGCTCGCTTACGAAGGCGAGAGACTTATCGCCGTTCTGGGAAAGCTCGATGTACTGCTTACCGCGACAGGCGACGCACTTGTTGCCCACGCGCTCGCAGTCCTTCTGCAGGTCGGCCAAGTAGCTGGCAGCCTGCGGGGCCAGGACGACCAGGTCAAAGTCGGGGAGCATGTCGACGTGGTTACCATATGCCTCGGCAGCGGTCTCAAGATTGATGCCGCGCTCCTTGGCGGCCTTGGCCAGCGCGTTGGCGAGCAGGCCCGAGGTTCCGCCACCCTGGCAGAGCACGAGTACGCGCTTGCCGTTGAGGTCGCTGGCGGTCGTTGCCTCAGTGGCGACAGCGGCGGGCGCGGCGGGGGCGTCGGCCTTCACGGCCTCGGCAGCAGCGCCGGTGGCAACGCTCTTGGCGTCAGCCTTGCCCTGGAAGGCATCGTTGAGCTTGGCGGCCTTCTCGGCGTTCTTGGCGGCGAGCTCCTCCTGGGAAATCTCGGCCTCCTCGGCGCACTTCTGGGCGTCGTAGGCACGGAAGAACGGGTAGTACAGAACGAAGTCGACGACCAGGATAAGGGCGAGCATCACAAAGGCGAGCGGCTGGAAGCCCAGGCCCATGATGGTGCCGATGGGGCCGGGGACAGTCCAGGGCAGGGTGTACATAAAGCCGTTCATGCCCAAGAAGTCGATAAAGATCTTGAGGATCCAGATGTTAGCGATCGGGGCAAAGACAAACGGGACAAAGAAGACGGGGTTGAGCACGATGGGCGCGGCGAACAGCAGCGGCTCGTTGACGGCAAAGCAGACGGGGACGATGGCGGCCTTACCGACGGCGCGCATCTCCTGAGACTTTGCCAGGAAGCAGAACATAAAGACCAGGACGAGCGTGGCGCCGGTGCCGCCCATGCAGACGACGAAGTACTGGGCACCCTGGGTCAGGACAGCGGAAGCGTGCTGGCCAGCCTGGAATGCGGCCAGGTTGTCGGTCATATTGGCAACGAGAGCGGCAGCGATGGCGGGCTCGACGATCGAGGGGCCGTGGACGCCGACGAACCAGAACAGGCTCATGGCGCCGTAGATCACAGCGAGGCCGATGTAGCCGTCGGCAGCGGTGAACAGGGGCTGGAACACCTGGATAACGCCCTGGGCAAAGCAGAAGCCAAAGGCAGCGCGGAAGACGATGTCAAAGACCCAAAAGACGGTGATGCAGACGGAGAAGGGGATGATGTCCTTGAAGGTCTGCGAGATGTTGGGCGGAACCTGCTCGGGCATCTTGACGGTGATGTTGCGCTTAATGAAGAACTTGTAGATGATGCCGGTCACAAACGCAGCGATAAAGGCGGTCAGCAGGCCCTTGGAACCAAGGTAGGTCGTGTTGAAGCCGCTGGCGGCGTCCGTGGCGATGGTGTCGCTCGAAAGGAGCAAGAAGCCGATGATGGCCGCGCACATGCACGAGATGAAGTTGATCTGGTTGTTCTTGGGCAGATCGCGGTTCTGGGCGTCGGCGAAGTGCTTGGCCGTGGTGGCGGCGCAGGCGATGGCCAGGATGCCCATGGAGTAGTTGTAGCACTTCCACAGGGCGTTGTTGATGTCATCGGGCCAGTAGAAACCCCAGATGTTGGGGACCGAGGCTACCAGGCAAAAGATGGACGAGAAGATGATGATGGGGATGACGGAGATAAAGCCGTCGCGGATCGCCTTGAGGTACTTGTTGCGGGCGATCGCGTTGAAAAAGGGCTGGCCCTTTTCGATGATGGCGATGAGTTGCTCCATGCAATGCTCCTAAGAGTCGGTGGGTTAGCAACGATGGTAGTTTTTGGCGTTCGGTTGCCAAAATGTTGACGTTGCCATTTTGCGATACAAAAAAAGACGCGAACCGGTGGTTCCTGTGCCTGCGAACCGTCGATTCCTTACGCGTAAACGGTTGAGCCGCCCGGTGGCTCTGTGTTTGCGCAATGGCAACGTTAACATTTGGTCGACAAAAGCCGTTCGGGGAGGCAAAAATGTCGGTGAACGGTAGGTTTTGGGTGGTGAGCGTATGGTGGGGGAGGCGTTAGATATACTTGAAGACGTTTCATTTGACTGCGTAGGGTGTCACCAATGGCATCGTTGACATAGAAAGATCGACCTATGGCCGCTGTTAAAAAATCGGTATCCGTCAAAGACGTAGCGCGCCTCGCGGGCGTCTCGGAGCAGACGGTCTCGCGCACCGTGCACGATTCGCCCAGCGTGCGCCCCGAGACCAAGGAACGCGTGCGTGCCGCCATGCGCGAGCTGGGGTATCGCCCCAATTTTGCCGGTCGATCGCTGCGCCGCGGCAAGTTTAAGACCGTCGGCGTCGCCATGTTCAACATTACCGGTACCGGCAACCTCGACCGTATGGAGGGCTTTGCCGCCGCGGCCGACAAACATGGCTATGCCATCACCCTCACTAAAGTAGACGGACACCCCTATACCCTTGAGAGCGCATCGTCGCGTATGAGTGCACTGCCAGTGGACGGTATGGTTGTAATCATGAACCGCATGCCGGCGGACTTTGGAACCTTTGAACCGCTGCCCGGTATGCAGACAGTGCTCGTTACCATGCTGGAGCATCCGCTGTGCTCGACGGTCGATAACGATCAGTTCGATTGTTCACGCCAAGTGGTCGAGTACTTGCTGGGGCAGGGACACAAGACCGTGCACTTTATCTCGTGTCCCGAGCGCTCGCTTTCGGGCATGCGGCGCGAGGAAGGCTGGCGTGAGACATTGCGTGTGCATGGCATTGAGCCCCCGCAGCTCGTGCGCGGCGACTGGACGGCGCAGAGTGGATATGCTGCCGGCCAGGTGCTTGCGGATGATCCGACCTGCACGGCCATTTATGCCTCCAACGACGCCATGGCCTACGGCTGCATCCGTGGGCTCGAGTCGCGCGGGAAGTGCGTGCCCCAGGACGTGAGCGTGGTGGGTGTTGACGATAGCCTGGGCGATATCGTGCCCGACCGTCGCCTGACCACGGTGCGCTTTGACAACAAGCGCGTCGGCATGTGGGCGGTCGACAAGATTGCCGGCGCCGATGGGGGTGCGTCTGGCGTGGAGCACATGCTGATCCCCGGTGTGCTCGTAGAGGGCGATACGGTGCGCGATTTGCGTTAGGGTGCGGTCCTGTTTGGGTTGTCACTAACTGTGTTCGATATTGTTCAGATTGGTTTAAAAGCCGTTCACGGGCGAAAAGTGACCGTTCATAGCTTGAAATTACGTTTTGCGCTGTTCTTTTTTGTTTGAATGTTAATGTTTCTGTCATACAGAACGCAACGCGTATGCCCGGACGCGATGCTCTCCATTGGTTCATATGTGAAAGGAACGCAACATGGCAACCAAAGAAGAAATCTCGATGGTTGGATTCGAGATTGTCGCATACGCAGGTGACGCCCAGACCGATCTGCTTGCAGCGCTCGACGCTGCTCGCGAGGGCGATTTTGAGAAGGCCGAACAGCTGCACAAGGATGCCAGCGATGCACTTATCGGCGCCCACGACACGCAGACCAAGCTGCTTTCGCAGGAGGCCGGCGGTGGCGAGATGGAGATGACCTTCATCATGGCTCACGCTCAGGATACCCTCATGACCACTATGATCCTGGAGAAGCAGGCCCGCTTTACCATCGATGCCTACAAGCGCATTGCCGAGCTCGAGGCCAAGCTCGCCTAACGAGTCCTCACAACCAAGTCCCCTTCCAAAAGCTCTGCCGCTACCCGCGGTAGGGCTTTTTCTGTCCTCCTCCCCGCAACTCATCCCGAGATAGTCATTGGGGACGTTCTTAAATGACTAGTCATTGGGGACAGTCTTGGTGCGCTCCGTTCGTCTTCCCGTTCGATTTTTGCTCGGTGGGTATACTTTCTTTCGCATTAAACGCCGGACTGAGGAGGTATCCAAATGCCGGATAACGGGTCAATACAAAAAAGAGACGCGCACGAGATGGCTCATGGGCGTTCTGTCCAGATAACCGAGCACACGACGGTAACAGAGCTGCAGCCCAGCCTGTCCGATGTCGTGTGCGCAAACAAAAAGCTGCAGATTGGCTTTATCGTTGCGCTCGTGGTACTGGCGCTGCTGTCGGGCTTTGTAGCTCGTCCGCATTTCGCCGATACCAAAACTTGGGACTCCACCATCGAGGTCATCGACCAAAAGAAGGGTAACGTACTGGCGCTCACGACCTCGTGCGTGGCGCTGTCTGCGGGCATTACCGCGCTGCCGGGTGATACGGGAACGCCGGTTGCCGAGCAGCTCGCGCAGCTTTCAGGCAACCTTGGTATCGTGCTTGCCGTGCTCTACCTCGAGAAATACCTGCTAACCATTTTGTGGTCGGTTGGCTTGGGCATCTTAATCCCGTTTGCGTTGGTGCTCTTTGCGGTGTCGCTCGGCATTCACGGGCGCTGGAGCACGAGCACTGTCCTGCGCCGTGTGGCGACTCGCGTGCTGGTGGTCGCCACGATCGGCATGGCGTTGGTGCCTGCAAGCGTATGGGTGTCGCAAAAGGTCGACGAAACGTATCGAGTGAGCATCGAAGCGGCCGAGCAAAAGGCGGCCGACGCTGCGGGTACGGCAAATAGTGATAGCTCCAAAGCAAGCAAGAAAAAGACCGAGTCCACAGAGTCCAAGAACGTGCTTGAGCAGCTTGCCGACGGTGCCTCAAGCCTGGTCACGTCGGTAACCAGTGGTGCCAAGCAGATGACCGACGAGATCGTGCAGCAGGTGACCGACCTTATCGAAGGCGTCATCGTGATGATCGTGACCTCGTGCGTGATTCCATTGCTGGTGCTCGCGGCGTTTTTGTGGCTGGGGCACACCCTGCTGGGGATTGATATTTCCGGCCCGGCGAACTATTTGACGGGTCGCTTTCTGAGCGCTCCGTCCAAGCACGCCAAAAAGGGCGGGCAGTCCGAGTAGCTAAAACAGCTGTATATACCGGGGAATACCGCCGAAGGGCGGCCGAGACACGTTCTCGGCCGCCCTTTTGTTTGTTGAATACGTGGCAGGGTGGGCTTTCCCCGATTCCAAACGGTCAGCAATCATCCGCGAACGGTATTTGTTCAAAAAAGAACAAAGACAAACAAATAATTCTTGCAGTTGATGTTCGAATGTGTTCAAATAAACATGAACAGTGAAGAACCGCACATTCAGATGCCCGGACCTGAACGCGATTCAACACTTCCAAACAGAAACTACGCACCTGCGTATCTCTCAAGGAGGATGTCATGAGGGTTGTAATCGCTTCCGATGCCGACGGTATGTCGATGAAGGAGTCCATCAAGGAGATGCTCATCGCCGACGGTCACGAGGTCGTCGACTATTCCGAGACCCCTGCCGCGGACTTTGTCGATTCCGCGACCGCCGTTGCCAAGGACCTGCTGGAGCACAAGGATTCCCAGGGCTTCGCATTCGATAAGTACGGCGTCGGCTCCTATATGGCCGCCGTCAAGATCAAGGGCATGGTCGTCGCCAACATTTCCGACGAGCGTTCCGCTTACATGACCCGCGAGCACAACGGCTCGCGCATGGTCACCATGGGCCCGGGCGTTGTGGGCACCGAGGTCGCCAAGAAGATCGCCCGCGAGTTCCTGCGTGCCCAGTACGCCGGCGGCCGTCACCAGATCCGTGTCGACATGCTCAACAAGATGGCCTAACGAGAGCCACCGAGAACTCGAACTTCTACCTCAACTTGTGAATTCAGACGAAAGGACGTTCTGATGAAGAAGACCATCGCAATCGGTTGCGACCATATCGTTACGGACGAGAAGATCTATCTGGCCGACCGCCTGGAGCAGGCTGGCTACAAGGTGCTCGACTGCGGCACCTACAGCCACACCCGTACGCACTATCCCATCTACGGTAAGGCCGTGGGCGAGGCTGTCGCCAGCGGCAAGGCCGATTTTGGCGTGGCCCTGTGCGGCACCGGCATCGGCATCACCAACGCCGTCAACAAGGTTCCCGGCGCCCGCTGCGCCCTGGTCCGCGATATGACCTCTGCCCTGTATGCCCGTCGCGAGCTCAACGCCAACATCGTGGGCTTTGGCGGCAAGATCACCGGCGAGTTCCTGATGGCCGATATCATGCTTGCCTTCCTGGAGGAGCCCTACGAGAAGACCCCCGAGCACGATGCCCTGATCGCCAAGATCGATGCCTGCAATAAGGCCGATGCCGAGGCTCAGGCTGACCCGCACTTCTTTGACGAGTTCCTCGAGAAGTGGGACCGCGGCGAATACCACGATTAGCGGGTATCCGGCGTAATTAACTAGTCCGTTGACGGCTCGCGTTTCTGTGATGGGGCGCGGGCCGGTTTTCTATCAGCCCTATTGACTTGGCGGGCTGTCGTAAGAAAGGGAAGGCTCCTATGGAGTTTGTTCTTGATAACGGTTCTGTTCGCGTGGTACTGAGCACGGCTGGCGGATCGTTCACTTCGATTAAAGCCAACGGTCGCGAGTACCTGTGGCAGGGCGATCCTTCGGTCTGGTCGGGCCAGGCACCCATTTGCTTCCCGATCTGCGGCGGCCTCCGCGCAGGTCACCCAATGGCCCGGCGGGGCCCCGCGGCAACTCCGGC
>CABTZA010000096.1 GCA_902489225.1 uncultured Collinsella sp. | reverse complement strand
TGCGGCGACGACATGGTGCTCGTTGACGCTGGCCTCATGTTCCCCGACGATTCCCAGCCCGGTATTGACCTGGTGCTTCCCGACTACACCTATGTTCTGGAGAACGAGGAGAAGCTCCGCGGTATCGTCGTCACCCACGGCCACGAGGACCACACCGGTTCGCTTCCGTACCTGCTGCAGGACCTCAACAATAAGGTGCCCATCTTTTCGAGCAAGCTGACGCTTGGCTTTATCGAGGGCAAGCTTTCTGAGTTCCGCATCCGCGCACCCAAGTTCCGCGAGGTCAAGGGCGGCAGCCATGTCAACCTCGGCGGCATCTCGCTCGACTTCTTCTCGATGACGCACTCCATTCCCGGCGCTCTGGGCGTGTTCATCCGCACCAACCAGGGTACCGTTATGCACACCGGCGACTTTAAGCTCGACCAGACGCCCATCGACGGCGTCACGCCCGACTATGCCGCTATCAGCCGCTTTGCCAAGCAGGGTATCGACCTGCTGCTTTCCGACTCCACCAACGCCACGGTTCCCGGCTTTACCAAGTCCGAGGCCGAGGTTGGTCCCAACCTGCTGCACGCCATCAAGAACGCGCCGGGTCGCGTGTTCGTCGCGTCGTTCTCGAGCCACATCCATCGTTTGCAGCAGATCTGCGATGCCGCCCGCAAGTGCGGCCGTAAGGTCGTTGTGACCGGTCGCTCCATGCTCACTAACACCCGCGTGGCGCGCGAGCTTGGCTACCTCAACATCGACGACGCCGATATCATCGATGCCTTTGACATTGATAACCTGCCTGACGACAAGATTGTCGTCATGTGCACCGGTTCGCAGGGCGAGCCGCTGTCGGCCCTGTCCCGCATGGCCAATGGCGAGCACAAGACGCTCTCCATCCACGAGGGCGATACCGTTATCCTCTCGGCAACTCCTGTTCCCGGCAATGAGAAAGCCGTCCAGCAGGTCGTCAACAGCCTGGCCAAGCTCGGCTGCGACGTGTGGGATAAGAACCGCGCTCTCGTTCACGTTTCCGGTCACGGTAGCCAGGAGGAGCTCAAGCTCCTGATGGCCATGGCCAAGCCCACGTACTTTATGCCGGTTCACGGTGAAGCCGTGCATCTGCGCGCCCATGCGCAGCTGGCCCGCAAGATGGGTCTCAAGGGCGATCATATCTTTATCCTCGATAACGGCGACACGCTCGAGATGCGCGGCGGTATCGTCAAGCGCGGTACGCCCGTCGAGTCCGGCGTCGTTTACGTCGACGGCCTGCGCATCGGCGATACCGACCCCATCGTCTTGCGTGATCGTCAGAAGCTCGCCAACGACGGTATGGTTACCGCTGTTGCCATCGTCTCGCTCAAGCACAAGAAGATCGAGGCCATCGAGTTCTCGGGCCGCGGCGTCTCGTTTGCCATCGACGACCAGTTCTCCGAGGATGCCTCCGCGTCCATTATGAAGACGATCGAGAAGGGCAAGTTCAGCTTTACGAGCAGCGGTTCCGATGCCATTCGCAAGGCCGTGCGCGACTCGCTCTCCAACTTTATCTGGAGCCGTACGCGCACTCGTCCGATGATCATCCCGGTCGTCATGGAGGTTTAGTTTGGCGCGCGGATCTGCACAAAACGCCAAAGGCAATAAGGCCAACAACCAACCGGCATCTGCTAAGGGTGCCGGTTCCCATCTGCGTGCCAATAAGGGCCACGAGTCCGAGTTCGATGATTTCGAGCCCTTGGTCGAGCCCTCGGCCAACCGCGATATCGCCGGCGTGGTCATTGCTGTTTTGGCGATTGCGTCCTTTATTGCCGTGATTTCGCCGGCGACTGCGCCCGTTACGGCTGCGGTTGCCGGTTTCTACCACTTGGGCTTTGGTCTGGGCGCCTACGTGCTGCCGATCGTCATTTTGCTGTTTGCCGCCACGCTCTTTTTAGGCGAGGACTCGCCGCTCAACGCGCGCTCTGTTGCGGGCGGCGCCGTGGTCTTTATCGCCGTCGTCTCCATTCTTTCGTTGATGGTGCCAGGTACGAGCGACTCGTGCGACCTTATGTTCACGCCGCAAAATCTGTCCGCCTCGGGTGGCTACATTGGTGCGTTTATTGCGAGTGCGCTGCAGAATGCCCTGGGTAAGCCTATCGCGATGGTGGTCCTGTTGGGCCTTGTCGTCGTGGGCTTGGTCATCATCGGCTTTTCGGTGGGCGGCGTTTTGCGCTCTGCTCGCGACCGTGCGGCCGATTTTGCCGAGCGCCGTCGTGCCGATGTTAACGCGAGTCCGTGGGGTGACGATGAGGCCCTGTCGGTGCCCGGCGTTGCCCGTCCTCACCTGAGCATTCTTCGTCAAAAGGGCTCCGATGCTGCCGTGACCACGGTCATGGGCAACGATGTGGACCCGGTTTTGGACGATGACGACGAGGACGAGGATCCGTTTGTCGAAGTGTCCGATGCCGTGGAAGCTGAGCGCGCTAAGACGACGCTGTTGCCGCGCCGCCATGCCAAGAAGGGCAAGGCTGCGCCCAAACTCAATACGAGTGAGCCCGACCCGTCTTGGTCCGAGAGCGAGATTGAGCTCACCGATGGCGATGACGAGGACGACGAGGCTCCGATTGAGACCGCAAAGACAACTTTGCTGCCGCGTCGCCATGCAAAGCGCGACCAGGTAACCGGTCAGCTTTCGATGGAAGACGACCCCGATAAGATCGACGAGTCCGAGCCGCCGTTTGCCGTGAATCCTGTCTCGGCAGCACCTCAGATCCCCGATTTCTTGAAGCATCCCAAGGTTGCCGATGCGCCTGCCTTGAGTGCTGTCGAATCGGCTGCGGCTAGCGATGGGGGAGCGGACGGTACCGTTGCCGATGCCGAGGGCGAACAAGAGGACGGCCTCAAGCTTCCGCCGCTCGAAATCCTGCACGCCAATCCGCAGTCGGCGTCCTCCGCGTCTTCTGACAAGGAGCTGGAACAGACTGCCGAGTCGTTGCAGTCCACCTTGCTTGAGTTTGGCCGTAGCGCCCGCGTTGTCGGCTGGATTGCCGGTCCCACGGTCACGACCTTTAAGCTGCAGCCCGGTGAGGGCGAGCGCGTGAGCAAGATCTCGAGCCTCGAGGACGATATCGCGCTTTCGCTTGCCGCCCAGTCGGTGCGCATCTTCGCGCCGATCCCCGGCACCTCGCTCGTCGGTATCGAGATTCCCAATCGCAAGCGTCAGAACGTCAACCTGGGCGACGTGCTTCCCTATGTGAAGGGCGGTCCGCTCGAGCTTGCCATCGGTCGCGATGCCGAGGGCACGCCGGTTGTCGCCGACCTCGCCAAGATGCCCCACCTGCTTATCGCCGGTACCACCGGTTCCGGTAAGTCGGTCATGATCAACTCCATCATCACGACCTTGCTCATGCGCGCCCTTCCCGAGGACGTTCGTCTGATCATGGTCGACCCCAAGCGCGTCGAGCTTGCGGGCTATAACGGCCTGCCGCACCTTTACGTGCCCGTAGTGACCGAGCCCAAGCAGGCCGCGAGTGCCTTGCAGTGGGCGGTGTCCGAGATGGAGCGCCGCCTGAAGGTCTTCGAGCGCCTTAACGTGCGCAAGATCTCGACCTATAACGAAAAGCAGGCCGCCGGCGAGTTTGAGCATTACGATAACCCGCCGCAAAAGATGCCCTATCTGGTCATCATCATCGACGAGCTTTCGGACCTGATGATGGTAGCCGGCAAGGATGTCGAGGCCTCGATCGTCCGTATCGCCCAGCTGGGCCGTGCTGCCGGTATTCACCTTATCGTGGCTACGCAGCGCCCCAGCTCCAACGTGGTGACGGGCCTTATTAAGGCCAACATCACCAACCGTATCGCCTTTAACGTGGCTACGGGCATCGATTCCCGCGTCATTATCGACCAGATGGGCGCCGAAAAGCTTACTGGTTTGGGCGACATGCTGTTCTCAAAAGTCGACTGGGGCAAGCCCCGCCGTATCCAGGGCTGTTTTGTCTCGGACGACGAGATCAACGAGATCGTCGAGTTCGTTAAGTCGCAAAGCGAGCCCGACTACCACGAGGAGATCCTGTCTGCCGTGGCGCCCGCTTCCATGTCCATGGCTGGTGGCGGCGTTGTTCGCACGGGCGTTGCCGAGCCGCAAGATGACGACCCTCTTATCTGGGAGGCCGCCCATATTGTGGTGGAATCGCAGCTGGGCTCCACATCTGGGCTGCAACGCCGCCTCAAGGTTGGCTATGCGCGCGCCGGGCGTATTATGGACATGCTGGAAGAAAAGGGTGTCGTCGGTCCGCCCGACGGTTCCAAGCCGCGCGAGGTCCTGCTGGACGAGGAGGGGCTTGCCGCGCTGGAGTCTGTCGACGCCGAGATGGCACGTGAAGATCGTGAGTTTGGAGGATTCTGATGGCTGCACGCTTTGGTGACATGCTGCTCGAGCAGCGTCGCCGGATGGGCCTTTCCATCCAGCAGGTCGCCAACACCATCAAAATCAGGCCGCAGATCATCGAGTTTTTCGAGACCGGTAACTTTGCATCGATGCCCCCGCGCGGCTATGCGCAGGGCATGATTTCGAGCTATGCTCGCTTTTTGGGGCTTAACCCGCGCGAGGTCGTCAACGCTTATTTTGATGACCTCATGGCATATGAACGCGAGACCTCGCAGCAGGGCGATCGTTTTCAGGACGCCGCCGGCTACGTCAATTCGCGTTCCTCGGTCGATAACGGGCGCTTCCTGATGGTTCAGGGCGGTCGTTCGACCCGCTATGGACAGCGTCCTCAGCAGGCCGGTTATATTACCGAGACGGGTTCGGGCGAGGAGATTCGCTCACAGCGTGACCGGTTCCGCAGTACGCCGATGCCCGAGGACCGTGCACTTCCCGCTGCCCGAGGCGTGGCGCGTGACCCTCGTGCCGGCTACGGCGACGGCGGCTATTCCGATCGCGGTTACCGTGGGGTCTCTTCTGGTCGCTCTCGTGGCGGCTATGCGGACGCCGATACCACGCAGGTGACGCCGCGTCTTCGTTCTCAGTCGCAGCCGTATGGCCAGCGCTCTTCGGCTCCGCGTTCGGGCCAGCGTGGCTATCAAGGCCGCGGTGAACTTGCGCCCCGTTCGGGTCAGCGCAGCCTTCAGGGCCAGGGTGGCTATCGCGGCCGATCCGATAGCAATCGTGGCTGTATGCCTCAGGGAGGCGGCCGCAGCAGCTCCAATCGTGGACGCGGCGGATCACGTACTCCTCAAAACAACGGGCTCGATCCGCGTATCGTCTACGCCGGCATCGGTGCCGTTGCGCTGCTGTTGATTGTGCTCATCGTGGTGCTTCTGCGCGGCTGCGCATCTTCGGCGCCCGA
Source organism: uncultured Collinsella sp. (assembly GCA_902489225.1). Lineage (GTDB taxonomy): Bacteria > Actinomycetota > Coriobacteriia > Coriobacteriales > Coriobacteriaceae > Collinsella. The sequence continues at coordinate 1,649 of CABTZA010000096.1, read as the reverse complement.
GACCACGCCCGAGACGCCCACTGCTACCAAGACGACGACCAAGAAGTCTTCTAAGAAGACCGAAACGGTCGACGAGGACGAAGACACCGATGAGGCGACGAATGAGTCGACTGACTCGGACGCTACCAAGACGACGGCCAAGAAGGAAGAGAACGAGGTCACGAAGGTCAAAGTCTCCGTTGCCAAGGGAAAGACCGCGTGGATTGAGGTCAAGGTCGATGGCAAGTCGGTCTATGGCGCCCAAGCGACTGGCCCCTTTGAGCAGGAGTACACGCCCGAGTCCTCGATCGAGATCACCACGTCCAAGCCTTCCGATGTCACCGTTACCAAGAACGGTGAAAAGGTCCGTTACGATACCAAGACCTCGGGCGTGGCGCGTGTGACGATCACCGTTCCCAAGAAGGAGACGACTGATTCCGAGAATGGTGAAAGTTCTGATGGTACCGACACCACCGATGGTGCCGATACCACCGATGGTACCGACACCTCCGACGGTACCGATGCCCAGTCCACGGATGGCGCCGATACCGCAACTGACGGTCAGACACCCACCGATTCTACCGACTATTCGTACGATAGCTACTAAGCCGCTCGTACGCGAAAGGAAACATCATGGCTAAAGATTCCAGCTTCGACGTCGTGTCCGAGGTCAACATGCAAGAGGTCGACAACGCCTTCCAGCAGACCACGCGCGAGATTTCCCAGCGCTATGACCTTAAGGATTCCGGCGCCACGATCGAGCTTTCGAAGGGCGACAAGCTCTTTACGATCAGCGCCCCGGCTGACTTTGTCTCTAAGCAGATTATCGACGTGCTGAGCTCCAAGCTCATCAAGCGCGGCATCGACCTCAAGGCTGTCTCGTGGGATGCTCCGCAGGCGGCATCGGGCGGCACCGTGCGCGTGCTCGGCCATATCGTCGAGGGTATCGACCAGGCGACCGCCAAGAAGATCAACAAGGACATCAAGGACCAAAAGCTCAAGGTCAAGGTGACCATCGAGGCCGACAAGCTGCGTGTTTCCTCTGCTTCGAAGGACGCGTTGCAGACCGTGATCCAGTTTCTGCGCGACCAGGACTACGGCCAGCCGCTGCAGTTCACCAACTACCGCTAATATCATTCGAAAGGACCGCTCTCCAACATGGATACACCGTTGGGCTCCGTGCTCTACATCACCCTCGGGTGCGCTAAGAACGAGGTTGACACCGACCGCATGCGTTCTCTTTTGACCGCTGCAGGCTACGATGAAGCATTCGACCCGCAGGATGCCGATATCGCCATCGTCAATACATGCTCGTTCCTTGCCTCCGCAACGTCCGAGAGCATCGAGACCACGCTCGAGCTCGCCAACGAGGTTCAGGACGGCGTTCGTTCTTGCCCCATCGTCATGTGCGGCTGTGTGCCGTCGCGCTATGGCGACGACCTGCCTGACGAGCTGCCCGAGGTCGCTGCCTTTGTGAAGGCCGACGAGGAAGATGGCATCGTGGCGGTCATCGATGGCGTGCTGGGTGTCGAGCGTGAGATTGCAGCCTATATCCCGCAGGTCAAACGTACCGTCGAGGGTGCTGTCGCCTACGTCAAGATTTCCGATGGCTGCAACCGCTTCTGCAGCTTCTGCATGATCCCGTATATCCGCGGTCGTTACCACTCGCG
>CABTZA010000095.1 GCA_902489225.1 uncultured Collinsella sp. | reverse complement strand
ATTTTGGCAGGTTTTATCTGCGCAAACGTCAAAACCGCCGCTAAGGGACAGACGCCCTTGCGGCGGTTTTCGCATATTATGTCGATAATCCGATATTCGACCAGACATTCTGGCTAAGGACTAAGGAAACTGCCATGAAAAGACTCCCCCGCCTTGCGTTAGCCGCCGCGTTGTTTGCCGGCTCGCTCGCAGGCATCCCAAGCCTCGCTTTCGCGGGGAACCTGCCCGCCGCTATTGACGGCTCCGTGGCCGTCATGCACACCAACGACATCCACGGCAGCTACAAGTACAGCTACAACGAAAGCAAGGGCACCGGCACCGTCGGCTTCGACGGGCTGGCAGTTCTCTATAGCGCCCAGGGCAACGCCCCCGATCTTTTGCTCGATGCGGGCGACACCTTCCACGGACAGTCCTTCGCCACCATGAGCGAGGGTGAGAGCATCGCCGAGCTCATGGACACCTTCTACGCCGACGGCTACGACGCGACCACGCCAGGCAACCACGACTGGAGCTACGGCGCGGACAAACTCCGCACCATGACCGGCTACAGCACCACCGGCACGCCCTTCGCCATGCTCTGCGCGAACGCGAAGTCTACGAGCGGCGTATGGAGCTCGAGCATCACGAAGACGCTCAACCGCACTTGGAAGGACGGCGAGGACAGTTCCACGTTTAACTACAAGATTAAGGTCGGCGTTATCGGAGCCATGGATGAGTCGCTAGGTTCCTCGCTGCGCGCGGACCTGGTCGCGGGCACCAGCTTCTCGAGTGCCGCGAACGCCATCAATACCGAGGCAGAGCAGCTGCGCAAGGAGGGCTGCGATGTTGTTGTGTGTATCGCGCACACGCTCGACGCCAAGACCTTTGCCACACAACTCGCCGGCGTCGATGCCCTTATCGCAGGCCACGAGCACATCAACCTTAACGAAAAGGTGACGGGAGCCGACGGCAAGACGATCCACGTTGTCGAGGCAGGCAGCGCCTTTGCCGAGGTGGGGCTGCTTTCCATTCCGTACAGGTACGACACGAATGGCACCGAGACGACCAACGATGACACGGTCACGGTCCCTGCAGACGGCAGCGACGAGAGGCTCTACACCGCCAAGAACGTCAACGACCTTTTGGCAGACCCCGACAAGGGCTCCGACTACCAAAGCCGCCTTGAAGACGTCCGCAACAAGATCAAGCCGCTCGACGAGGCCTTTGAAAACGAATCGAACAAGGTGCTCGGCACATCCGCCACCAACTATTTCTACGGCGAGGACGCCGCAGGCACGCATGGTTGGGAAATGGTGCGCACCACCGATTTCCGCCCCAGCAAGGAGGGCGACACCACCAAGGCCCAGACCATCGGCCACGTGATTTGCGGCTCCTATCTTGCCCTGACGGGCGCGGACCTCGCTATCGAAAACGCTGGCGGCATCCGCGGCGGCATCGCGGCGGGCAACGTGACCGCCGGCAACGTCATCGCCATCTCGCCCTACGGCAACACCGTGGAAACCTGGACCATGACCGGCGCGGACTTCCTCGCAGCACTCGAGCACTCGCTGCAAATCAGCGACGAGTGTAATCACAGCTACGAGCTTCAGCAAGCCTACGTGGCAGCCGGCCATACCGAGCAGGAGGCGCAAGACAAGTACAAGTGGCGCGATGACTCTGGCAGCGTTCTCTCCTTTGGCGGCATCAACGTGACGATTGATTGGACGCAGCCCGAAGGCAAGCGCATTGTGAGTGCCACACTCACCAAGGACGGCAGTACGCTCGACCCCGCCAAGACCTATACCGTCGCCACCAACAACTACATCATTACCAACACGACCGACTTTCCCACCTTTGCACACGCCACCAAGTACACCGAGTGGGGCACGTGCGAGGCGGCGCTGAGGGCGCTGATTGGGCAGAACGGCTGGGAGAGCAAGATGGCCGGGCTCGCCGGCACCATCGGCTTCGGCTCCGCAGCCGTGGACCCCACGCCCACACCGGCCCCGACGCCTAAGCCCTCGCCTAAGACGGACACGACGACCACGAAGGTCATCACCAAGAAGACGACCGGTAAGCTCGCCGCAACGGGAGACCGCACGCTGGCAGTAGTTGGCGCGTGCCTTATCGGCGGCGTCATCGTCATCATGCTCGGTATTATTTGGAAGCGTCGACGCTAAGCTACACCGCCGGGCCTTACAGCCCCGCCGCGTAAACCTTATATCGAGCACAGAAGCCCGTCCGAATTTGATCGGACGGGCTTCTTGGTGGGTATCATGGTTGAACGATCATTAGGAGGTTTTCCCTACATGGAATTGTTTGAGCCGATTCTTCATTTCTTTGAGCAACGGTGGGTCCACAACATCATCTGGGCCGTCATCTTGGCGATAGGCACCGCCGTCGCCGCCAAGGTCGTATCCAAGACCCTGAACCATCTGCTTAACCGAGACGATAACCCGCTTCCGGCATCGAGTATCTTCATCAACATCGCGCGCGCCGTCATCTGGATGATTGGCGGCAGCTTTATCCTCGACAACTGTTTTGGCATTAACGCAAACGCGCTTGTCGCCGCTCTTGGCGTCGGCGGCATCGCCATCTCGCTCGGCTTTCAGGACACGTTATCAAACCTTATCGGCGGCATGCAGGTGACCTTTATGGGCATCATCAAACCCGGCGACAATATCGAGGTCGGCGGCGTATCCGGCGTTGTCCAAGACATCACTTGGCGCCATACAACGATTGAGGATGCCTGTGGGCAGACCATCATCGTCCCCAACTCAAATATCTCCAAGAACACGCTCGTGCACCTCATGCCCTTTGGGCGTGTGGCTGTGCCCGTTGCCGTAAAGGACACGTCCAAGTGGGCCTCGCTCGACGCACTGGCAGACGAGCTGACCAGCGCCACCAAGACCGCCGTGCTTCCCATCTCGGGTTTTGACAAAGAGCCCTACGTACTCTTTAGCGAAATCGGCGACTTTGGCATCAAAGGAAAGATCATCTTTATCGTCAGCGACGACAGCACTACTTTCACGGCAGCCGACGCCTGCATCCGCGCCATCGCCCCCATCATCGCCTAAACCACCGCAAAGGGGACAGGCATCTTTGTAGTGGTTTTCATTCGTGGTACCATGGTTCATATCGTTGTTTAAACGACTAAGGGAGTAGACACCATGGAAGAGGCCTATCGTCAAGCACGCAAGCGCGGCGAGCAGGGACGCCGTCGCGCCATCAGCCAAAGCGAGCACCCATACCTTACGGACCTCGATAGCTTGGTTGCTCAGCTCCCCTTAGGTCAGCGAGAGAATGTCGGCCTAAGGGATATTCCGCTCGAAATGGTCGTCGGCACGGTCACCAAAGGCCGTCAGTCCGCCTTTTCGTGTAACTTTATGCCCCTGCTTCCGTTTAACACCGAGTTCGCCCGCAAGTGGTCCAACCTCTACGACATCCAGGTAACCGAGGGCTATCGCGACCCCATCATCGTCACCGAGTTTATGCATCGGTTCTATGTCCAGGAAGGCAACAAACGCGTCAGTGTCCTCAAATTCCTAGACGCCCCAACGGTTTCGGCCAAGGTCACCCGTCTTTACCCCGGCACATGGGATTCCGTCGAAAGCCGCCTGTACGGTGAGTTCTGCGCGTTTTGGCGCGTCTGCCCCCTATACGAGATCGAGTTCTCGCGTGAGGGAAGCTACGAAACGCTCGCCAAGATGCTCGGTCAGAACCTTATCGAAAAATGGCCGCAGAAAAAGGTCGACTACCTGCGCCACACCTTCCTGCTCTTTAAGCGCGCCTACCTTCGCGCAGGCGGCGACCACCTGGACATTACGCCTGCCGACGCCATGCTCGTGTACCTCAATGTGTACAACCAGGACCGTCTGCTGGATACGCCAACGGATATCGTCGTAAACCGCCTGTGCAAGATTTGGCGCGAGCTGGTCATTGCCGGCAAAAATGACGAGGACAAGGTCGATCTTGTCGAAGCGCCGAGCGTCGATGAGGAGGAGTCGCCCGCCAAGTCCACCTCCGGCGTGCTCAACTTCTTTATGGGCAAGACTGTCTATTCGGCGGCCAACCCCCTGCGTATCGCCTTTATCCATGAGTTCCCCTGTGCGACGTCGAGCTGGGACAGTCTGCACGACCAAGGACGTCAGTATCTCGATGAGCACTTTGGCGGTATCGTGCGCACCGAGGCGTTTGAGGACTGTCACGATCCGGATGTGTTCTACGCCGCCGTGGAAACGGCTGTCAAACATGGAGCAAACGTCATCTTCTCGACCTCGCACCGCCTAATGGAATATACGCTCAGGGCTGCCGTTGAGTATCCCCAGGTGCGATTCCTCAACTGCTCTATCGGCCTTCCCCACCAAAGCGTACGCTCGTATTTTGGAAAGATGTACGAGGCAAAGTTTCTGCTGGGCGCCCTTGCCGCCAGCATGGCGGACAACCATCGCATCGGCTACCACGCGTCGGTCTTCGCATCCGGCGCGCTCAGCGAGATCAATGCCTTTGCCATCGGTGCCTCGCTGCTCGACCCCCGCGCGCAAATTATCCTCACCTGGGGCGATGTGCCCGCCGGCGGTCTTGCCGAGGCCATGTGCCGCGAAGGCGTGAGCGTCATGACCGGCGCTGACATGTCAAAGTCGCTCGAAGACCCTACGGCCTACGGACTCCACCGCCTGGTCGATGGCAAGGTTTCCGGCATCGCCATGCCGGTATGGAACTGGGGCCGTTACTACGAGCTCATCGTTCGCAGCCTTCTGCACGGCACGTGGGACGAGACCAGCGATGACAACCAAGTGCGCGCCGTCAACTACTGGTACGGCATGAGCTCCGGCGTTATCGACATCCGTTACGCTCCGGGCCTACCCTACCAGACGCGCAAACTCGTGCAGTTGCTCCGCAACGGCATTGTCGAGGGATCCATCAACCCCTTTGGCGGCGAGCTCCACAGCCAGAACGGCGTGGTACAGATCGAAGGCTTCCCTCCGCTGCCGAGTACGCAGATTGTCGAGATGAATTGGCTGGCGGATAACGTGGTAGGCACCATTCCGCAGCTCGACGATGAGCCGAAAGTCCCTGCCCTATGAAAATCCTTGCCATAGCCGATACCGAAGAACGATGCCTTTGGGAGTGCTTTCGCAAGGAACGCTTTGAGGGAGTCGACCTGATTTTGTCCGCCGGCGATCTGGACCCGGACTATCTTGAGTTTTTGGTTACGGTCATCAACAAGCCGCTCATCTACGTGCGCGGCAATCACGATGATCGCTACGCACGTCATGCACCGGGCGGATGTATCTGCGTGGAAGACAGCGTGTACACGTACCGAGGGATTCGCATTGCGGGCCTTGGCGGGTCCATGCGTTATCGCGACGGCGCTAACATGTACACCGAACGCGAGATGTCCAAGCGCATGCGTAAGCTGTCGCGTAAGGTTAGGATGGTCGGCGGGTGCGACATTCTGCTTACCCATGCACCCGCCGCCGGTATGGGTGATCTGGACGATCTGCCGCATCGAGGGTTTGAGTGCTTTAACACGGCGCTTGAGTCCTGGGGAGCCGACTACATGGTGCATGGGCATGTACACCAAAGCTACGGTTACGATTTTCAGCGCAAGCGGCAGCATGTGTGTGGAACGACGATCATCAACGCCTGCGGCTATACGCAGTTTGAGCTCGACCAGACGCGCTACCCCATCCGTGGCTGGCAGGCAGCCTGGCTCAATTCGCAAACCATGCGCCGCGAGCTCAAACGCCACGATGCCATCGAGTCCTCAACAGCCAGAACACCCTGGTAACCACCTTTAAGGCTTGACGCTGCGCCGGCCCCAAGCACCCCATCTCGCCCCTCAAGCCGTCGCTCGCGTACCAAAGTACGCGTCGCTCCTCTTTCGGGGCGACCTGGGGCACTTGGAACCGGCTCGCTACGCTGCCATATCATTGGGCCACCACAGGCAGGCACCTTTGTGGTGGCCTTTGCTTTGGTAGATTTTTGGGACATGCCTTAAAATCTACCAAGTAGTTCATCCGGGCGAAGACGGAGAGAAGGGGCCCGATGCGTCCTTAACGTTACATAGAGAAAGATTGAGTCGATGGTCGGCGGTCAATGCCTGCGGCCCGTATTCGTATGCAACAAGGAGCCCACATGTCTACATCTCCATTTCCTAAATCCCAACCATCGCTGTCCGCGCGGGCCAAGCGCCTGGTGGCAATGCGATTTCTCATCTACACCGGCTTCCAGACCAGCTACTTTATCGGCGTTATCGGAACGCTCACCTATGCGGACGGCGCTTCGGTCGTCGCGACGTCGCTGGCCGTCATGTTTATGAACGTCTTCGTGATCCTGGGGTCCTTTGCGGGTGGCGCGGCGCTCGACGCCTGGGGTCCGCGCCGCCATTTCTGGCTGAGCATCGTCGGCACACTGGCAACGGGCGCGGCGATCATCGCCTTTGGCGACGCGACCGAGACGGTCCTTGCCGGCGCGGTACTCTTGGGCTTTGTAATGGGATTCGCCCAGCCCATCGCCACGTCCTATCCGGCCTATCTCACCGACGACCCTGTCGAGCTCAAAGACATCAACTCCACCATCACCATGTTCTCCAACGTGAGCATCATCGTTGGCCCCACGCTGGGCGGCTTTGCCGCGGCGGCTGCATCGTCGCGCGCGGTGTTCGTGCTCATGATGCTCTTTACCGTGCTGGCGCTTATCGCCGGCTGGGGGTTTAAGCCGAGGGAAGGCCGCATCGCCGGGCGCGCGGGCCAAAGCTCCAGCCCCAACACGCCCGCCCGCGCCACCTTCGCGACCAGCATCAAGACGGTCTTCACCAACAGCGTCCTCGCCCTGCTCTTCTGCATCATCTTCCTTTCGAACTTTGGCTACGGCGCCTTCGATCCGCTGGAGTCGTTCTTCTATCGCGACGTCCTGCACGTCGGCGTCGAATGGATGGGCTGGCTTTCGTCGGCCTGCGGCGTGGGCGCGGTGCTGGGCGCCGTGGTCGCGCT
>CABTZA010000094.1 GCA_902489225.1 uncultured Collinsella sp. | reverse complement strand
TTGATGAGCGGCTGGCCGGCAATCTGGATATCGCGAGCGCGCTCCACGTCGCCGTCCAGATAGGCGCGACACATGTCATGCACGAGCTGCGGCTGAACATCGGCCCACACACTGATGGTGCCCGAGGCGCCCAGGCTCATGAGCGGTACGGTGAGGGCGTCCTCGCCCGAGTACATGCGGAAGTCGTCGGACAGCAGGTGGGCGATCTTGGCCGCGTAGGCGACGTTGCCCGAGGCTTCCTTAATACCCATGATGTTGGGATGTGCGGCCAGGCGCTCTACGTTGCGCTCGCTGATGCCGCAGCCGCAACGGCCGGGGATGTTGTACAGGATGCAGGGGATGTCCACGGCATCGGCGACGGTCTTAAAGTGCTGGTAGATGCCCTCTTCGTTGGACTTGTTGTAGTAGGGGGTAATGAGCAGCAGGCCGTCGGCGCCCAGGCCCTGGTAGGTGAGCGACTTGGTGAGCATGGTCTGCGTGGAGTTGGAGCCCGAGCCGGCGATGACGGGGATGCGTCCTGCAACTTGCTTGACCACTGCGGCGACAACGGAGTTGTCCTCGTCGTCGGTCATCGTGGCGCTCTCGCCGGTGGTGCCCAGGGTGAGGATGGCGTCGGTGCCGTTTTGCAGGTGGAAATCGATAAGGCGCTCGAGTGCGTCAAAGTCGACGCTGCCGTCCTTTTTAAACGGCGTAACAAGGGCGACGATTGAGCCCTCGAGATTGCGGATGTCCATGTTCTTCTCCTTCGCGTCCGCGATCTGGATGCGTTTGTTCCATTGAGCGGCGACTATCAGGCGCTCGTCTTGGGCGCGACGGCGGGCACTTTCGGCGCGCGACTTGGCCAGCAGCTCTCGGCCGCTCGGCAGCACGTCGAGCGTGGCAAAATAATCGCCCGGGCGCTCGGCGCGGCGGATGAGGTCGGCTGAGCCATCGGGACGCAGCAGGACCTCGGCGGAGCGCAGCCGTCCGTTGTAGTTGTAGCCCATGGAGTAGCCATGCGCGCCGGTATCGTGGATCACGAGCACATCGCCCATGTCGATCTGCGGTAGCTCGCGATCGATGGCGAACTTGTCGTTGTTCTCGCATAGGTTGCCCGTGATGTCGTAGGTGTCCGTGACGGGCGCTGTGGTCTTGTCGTCGCCACCCGGCTGACCCATTACCGTAATGTGGTGGTAGGCGCCGTACATGGCAGGACGGATCAGATCGACGGCGCTTGCGTCGACACCGATATAGTCCTTGTAGATCTGCTTTTCGTGGATAGCCTTGGTGACCAGGCAGCCGTAGGGCCCCATCATAAAGCGGCCCATCTCGGTGCAGATGGCCACATCGCCCATACCGGCGGGAACCAGGATTTCGTCGTAGGCCGCGTGCACCCCCTCGCCGATGGCGTGAATGTCGTTGGCCTGCTGCTCGGGCAGATAGGGGATGCCGACGCCGCCGGACAGATTGATGAAGGCGACATGTGCACCGGTCTCGCGCTCCAGGCGCACGGCAAGCTCAAAGAGGATGCGCGCGAGCTTGGGGTAGTAGTCGTTGGTGACGGTGTTGCTGGCAAGGAAGGCATGGATGCCAAAATTCTCGGCGCCCTTGGCCTTGAGCATGCGGAAAGCCTCAAAGAGCTGCTCGGTGGTCATGCCGTATTTGGAGTCGCCGGGGTTATCCATGATGCCGTTGGAGAGCTGGAACAGGCCGCCTGGATTAAAGCGGCAGCTGACCGTTTTGGGGATGGGCCCCGCAACACGCTCAAAGAACTCGATGTGGCTGATGTCGTCAAAGTTGACGATGGCACCCAGCTTGTTGGCGAGCTCAAAGTCGGCAGCCGGCGTGTCGTTGGAAGAGAACATGATGTCGTGTCCCGTGATGCCCAGCGAGCGGGCGATCATGAGCTCGGTATAGCTCGAGCAATCGCAGCCGCAGCCGTATTCGTTGAGAATGGAGATGAGCGCCGGGTTGGGGTTGGCCTTGACGGCAAAGTATTCCTTAAAGCCCGGGTTCCATGCAAAGGCGTCGCGCACTTCTTGCATGTTGCGGCGGATGCCCGCCTCGTCGTATAGATGAAACGGCGTGGGGAACTGCTCGACGATATGCTCGAGTGTCTCCTTGTCCACAAACGGCTGCTTGGCCGCATATGCCTCGTTGGGGGTCAATGCCATGTCCCGTAAACCTCGCTATCCAGACGGCGCCATCTGCGCATCGAATCCGCATAGCGTGGACCCAATGTCCGGATAGCGCTCCCGCATTGCTGCAGACAGTCCTGTGGGTGTTTCCCACAGGCCCACCAGGTTGTTCGTGCCCGAAAAACCCAGTTCGGCGGGTTTCGCCTCCCCACGGGGTCAAAGCCTGCCGGCTCGCCCGCGGCTCTTCGTGCCCGCGCCTCTATCAAGTGGTAAAGACCCTATCACGTTGCACTTTACCAAACAAGAGTATTCGTATATAACGTTTAAAAAATGCAGCAATATGCTGGAAACATGTGTGCCACAATCCTGTATCACAATAAGTTGCAACAGATGTGCCTCACGAAGGGATTCTCTATGACCGAGCTCCAAGAACTCCGTCGCTATCGCCGCGATCTCCATCGCATTCCGGAGCTCGATTTCGATCTTCCGCAGACTATCGCCTATATCGAGGGCGTGTTGGCGCCGCTCGCTTGCGAGGTGACCCATCCGTGTCCCAGCTGCGTCTGCGCTTTCTTCGACGCTGGCGTTGGTGCCGCGCGTGCCACGGCGATTCGCGCCGATATGGATGCGCTGCCCATCGCGGAGGCGACGGGAGCGGCCTTTGCCTCGATCCATCCCGGCAAGATGCACGCTTGCGGACATGACGGACACATGGCCATGGCACTTGCCGCCGCGACGTATGTCGACCGTACGATTCGCGAGCAGCCGGGCGCCATGAGGCGCAACGTTCTCTTTGTGTTCCAGCCGGCCGAGGAAACGACCGGTGGCGCCAAGACGGTGTGTGAGAGCGGCGTATTCGAGCGCTATGGGGCAGATCGCATCTTTGGCTTCCACGTATGGCCCGATTTGCCCGCCGGCACGTTGGCGAGCTGTTCCGGTCCTCTGCTAGCACGCTCAAGTGAGACGCACATTCATATCCATGGCACGAGCATCCATATCGCCAAGACCTACGGCGTTCCAGTCGAGGAATCGCACGATGCCGCGCTGGCGGCTGCCAAGTTCTTGGTTTCCGAGCGCGAGCTGATGGACGAGTTGGGTGCCGACGAGCCCTGCATTGGCAAGTTCGGCCTGCTGCAGGCCGGCACCGTCTGCAATGCGGTTGCGGGGGAGGCGCATGTCGCTGGCAGCCTGCGCGTGTTTACGGATGACATGTTTGACCGTGCGCGCGAGGGCGTGCGCCGCGTGCTGGACGAGGCCTGCGCCGCAACAGGCTGTACGTACGATCTCGACTTTGCCGAGGGCTATCCGCCAGTCGATAACGACCCCGAGCTGTTCGCCCGCATTACGCCTGCCTTGTCCGAGCTGCAACTTGTGGACGAGCCGCTGCTAATCGCCGAGGATTTCGCGTTCTATCAGCGCCATCTGCCGGGCGTGTTCTTCTTGCTGGGCACGGGCGTGCCCGCTGGCCAAGGCAATCCGAACGATTCGGACGGCTGCCCCGCCTATGCCACGAGCGCCCTGCATACCGATACCATGCTCTTTGACGAGCAAATCCTGCTCAAAGGCCTCGATGTCTACAAACGACTGCTTGTGATGGAGTGACGATGAAGCGACGTTGGCAACCTGCCGTATATAGTCCGGGTGGTTGCGGGTGCGGTTTGCTACTGCTCCCGGTTGTTGTGCTGAGCATTGGCATGATGTTTGCGCTTGCCGGTTTGGCTGCAGCGGCGCTCGTGCTGTTGATTGTCGCCATTGGCGTGACGATCTGGCTCTATCGTTGTCGCGAACAACGCCGCGCCGACGGCAAGACCAATGTGGGATGGATTGTCTTTTTGGCTATCGCATACCCGCTGAGCATCAGTTACCTGGCGTTCTTTGTCCTGTTGATGATCAGCGCCTTTACCGGGGAATCCGTCACAGTGGGTTGATCCTGCCTGCTGACGGTCGCGTAAAGAGCGTTTGCTCGGCGCTTGGACAACTGCATTGACCGTTTACCGCAGCCTTAGCTCTGAGCTAATGAATTCAAGTTCAATCCTTTCTACGATGTGCTGTGTGCCGGCACGGTAGCCGGATCGTAGGAAGGATGAATAATGAAAAAGCTCGAAAATGAAGTGCTGCTGAGCCGTCGCGCCGCGCTTGGCGCATTCGCGACCGTTGCTCTGGGTGTTTCCGGTCTCCTGACTGGCTGCGGCAATGACAAGGCGACGGTCGCCGAGGATGCTGGCGATAGCGATAAGAAGGAAGAGCCGAAAAAAGAAGAGCAGCCCACGACTGACCTGGCTGTTGGCACGACCGTGACCACGGCCGCCGGCCTTTCCGTTGTCGTCGATTCCGTCCAGACCGGTCTTACCAATTATGACGGCTCGACTATGACGGGCATTCACGTCACGTACGTCAACAACGGCGATGAGGGCGCGGATTACAATGTCTACGACTGGAAGGGCGAGGACGCCAACGGTGCTCAGCAGAATCAGGGCTACTACAGCGAAGGTTCTGAAGAGCTGCAGTCGGGCACCCTTGCAGCCGGCGGTACTGTTGCGGGCAATATCTATTTTGACGGCGACATCAAAAAGGCTTTGTACTTTGCCAACATGTTTGATAAGTCTGCCACCGCAAGCTGGGTGTTGGCCTAGTATGTCGCTGCCGTTGCGTCGCATAGGGGGTGAAGCCGTATGCCCGATAAGAAGTTGACGGAGGAACTGCTCAATGAGTTGCTCGATGCGCCGAGTATCGACGGCTATATCAGGGGGCACGACTTTGCCGCCCCGTCGCTTTCGGACTACCTTAAGCAACTGCTGCAGGAAAAGGGCTTGGAGCGTTCGCGCGTGGTGCGTATGGCCGACCTCAACGAAACGTTTGGCTATCAGATTTTTACGGGTGCGCGCCACCCGAGTCGAAATAAAGTGCTGCAGATTGCATTCGCGATGGCGTTATCGATGAAGGAGACCAACCGCGCACTTACGGCTGCCGGGGCAAACGTCCTCAACTGCAAGGACCGTCGTGATGCGATTATCATCTTCTGCATCGATCGTGGCTGCAGCCTGCAAAAGGTCAATGAGGAGCTGTATCGCTTTGGCGAGGAGACGGTGAGTTAACGGCTGACTGTTGGTGGCAGGGCCGTCCGCTATATTTCAAACGTGCAGGGCACGGGTGCTACAGGGCGTCCGTGCCCTGCGCTATGATGGACGCTATGGATACTCAGAACCCAACATATTCCGATGATGAGCTGACTGCCGCGTTCGCCGAGCACCTGGCGTCGTTTGACCGCGATGACAGCTATCGCGTGGAACGTGTACTGAAGCGCTCGGACGTTGAGGCAACCGAGCTTGTGTGCTTTGAGGGTTCTGGTGGAGGATCGCTCGGCCCCTTTGTCCGTAAACGCATCGATGCTTCTGCCCAGATTGGCGGGGCATATGAGCGCCTATTTTCGGCCCAGCGTGCCGGACGGCGTTTTGAGCACCTGCCTAGGATTGTCGATTGCCGCCGTGTGGGCGACGAACTTGACGTGGTGATGGAATACATTGAAGGCGAGACGCTCGAGGCCTTGGTGGGGCGCTTGGGTGCGACGCCCGATTATGCGCGCGGGTTGTTTCCGGCCCTGTGTGATGCGGTGGCAGAGCTCCATGCTGGATTTGGCGAGGTGGGAAAAGCGCCGGCTCCGATTATCCATCGCGACCTTAAACCTTCGAACATCATCGTGTCGGGTGTGAGATATGCCGCCGATGCCGGCATGACCTTCTCGTCGCTGGTGACTATTGACCTGGGAATCGCGCGCGCTTGGCGCGAAGGCGCCGATGCCGATACCGCCAAGTTTGGCACACGGCCCTACGCGCCGCCCGAGCAGTATGGGTTTGGGCAGACGAGTGTGCGAAGTGATGTGTATGCGCTGGGCGCCCTGCTGTTCTTCTGCTTGACAGGAGTCGATCCAAAACCGGGGATCGACATGCGCGAACAATGCGAGATGCGCGGCATTCCCGCTTCCCTGACCGATGTCATTTGCATGGCGATGGCTCTCGACCCGGCCAAGCGTTTTGCGAGCGCGGGGGCATTGGGACGGGCGACGCGCGCGGCATACGACCTGAGTTGCCCTGTGCGGCCTCCTGCGCCTGTGCCTGTGCCTGACTGTGCCCCGGCGTCAGAGACGGTATTAACGTCTCAAGAGCCCCGGGGTTCCACAGACCTTCCTAAGCTTGCCACCCCTGCTATGCCCGGCCTGCTTTCTCGCATTCCGGAGCCTCTGGGGCGCATTTGGAATACGCTTGTCTGCCTCTCGCTGCTTGTATTCTTTGCCGGAAGCCACTTTGCCGTCTTTCACCCCACCGGAGCAAACCAAAGCTATCCGACCTGGCTTCTTATAATCGAGTACTTTTTCTTTGTCGATGGCCTTATGGTGCTTATGCATTTTGCGCTGCTCGACAAGCGCCGCCTTCGTCGGCGATTCACGCTGCTTGACAGCTATCGCGGCAAGAAGCTCGCGAAACTCTGGCTCAAGGCGCTGGGCGTGCTGCTCCTGTGTATGATCGTCGTAGTTGCAGTCGCCAATGCGACCGGCGTTGTTGACACCTCTGCCAGCTAAAAGAAAAGGGCCCCGTTTGGGGCCCTTTGCAGTTGCGCTTAGATGCGGTTCATCTGAGCGGCGACCTTGTTGTACCAGTCCTGCCACGTGGGCGGGCAGTACTTTTTGGCCGCTGCCGGGGTAAGGGTGGAGCCGTAGTTCGCACCCAGATAGGCAACATGAGCGGAGATGCCCTCACTCCAGCTGCCAAAGCTGCGCCAACCGCCGCCACGGGCACTCCAGCCCCAGGCGTTGTAAGAATTGGCGCAATAAGCGCCCTTGGTGCTCTCGATGCAGGCGATGGCGGGGGACCAACGGGGGTCGACACCGGTATTCCAAGCGGCGACGGCAAAGTTGTAGCCCTGGCCTGCCATGGGGGAGCCGGCAAGATAATTATCGATGCGGCTCGTCCATTCATTAATGAACGAATCGTAATCGGAG
>CABTZA010000093.1 GCA_902489225.1 uncultured Collinsella sp. | reverse complement strand
CGCCCCCCTGGCCGGGGGGCCCGCAGCCCTGTGGTTCGCTCGCGTTGGGTCGGCCCAAAAGAGGCGTTGGCGCGAAAAAAAGGGGGGGGAGCCAGTCCCCCGGCTCGCTCGCTTTCAATCATGTAAATCGCCGTATCTACTCTGCAGACGAAGATCCACCATCAACGATTGCTTGCTCGGACTCAGGAATCCCATCGGCACCCGTGCTCTGTTCTTGCTCCACCTCTTCGCTGATTGCGGAGGCGGGGGTCGAGCCCTTCGCACCCACGATGTAGGCGGCCCCAAATCCTAACGCAATGGCAATCAAGGTCAAAATCACGTAGACAGGCCAATGGCGCTTAATATACGAAAACACGTTGACTCCTTAGAGCTCCGCCTACGAACGGCGGATAACCTCGGTAACGACCTCGGATACCGTGGCAATGTTCGTCGGGTTGACATTGTGGGGCAGGTCGTCCTCGGTACGAGCGCAAGCCAGACGTGTGCCGTCCACACCGGCGATGGTGAGGGCCCGGCGGCTCGCCTCGAGCGCGGCGTAGGCATCGGTCTTGGCATAGGGCATCTCGAGCGCACCACAATCGACATGGAACGACTTGCAGACCTTGCTGACCAGGTTCATGATGCGGCGATCGCCCTTGAGCAGCTGTTGTTCGCCCTCGACCGTCACAACCGAAAGCCTACCGGCGCCGACGGATTCAAGATTGATAAAGAATACGCCGCGGAGCTTATCGCGATGCGAAGCCAAGAAGGCCTTCATGCCGGCGCCATCACAATCCGAGGCGCCCGTTGCCACAAACCAGATATCGTGACCGAGCAGCTCATCATCGCCCATAGAGGCGACAGCCGAGAGCATATCTTCGGAAGAAGCGCCATCGGAAGACGTAGCGCCACCCTTCCAGCCATCGTTATCGTCCTCGAAGTTATCCCACGAACCGATACCGCGACCGGACTTCTTGGCATCGTAATCGTCTTCGACGCCCAGCCAGTCACTCATGCTGTCCTGCTCGTTTTTCTTTTTACGGCCGAACAGACCACCCAGGCCGCGCTTACGAGACTTGGGTGCCGCCGGGGCGGGAGCCGAAATGGTCTCGATCGGCTGTGCGCCCGACGCAACGGGCATAGGAGGCGCAACGGGTGCCGATGTGGGTTCGGGGCCCTGGGCAGTAGCAAAGGGATCGTTGACCTGTGCGGAGGGGTCGGGAAGGTCGAACAGCGACGTGCGAGACGCAACGTTTGCCTGCTTCATAGACGGCAGCGACGGATCGGGGACCGAAGCCAGCGGAGACGAGGAAGGTGCAGGCGACGGTGCCGACGCCGGATCGGGAACATTCATCTGCGGGCGCGGCGATGCCTGGGAGGAAATCTGGGCCATAAGGGAATCGACCGTTTCGTCCTGGGTGGGAGCGACATTGGCAACCGTGGCACCGGAACCACTCGGGGTCGGCATGGTGAAAATCTGCGTGGAATAAGGCCTCGACTCATCCGTCTCGGGAGTCTCGGAAACCGCAGGCACTTCCTCCTGCTCGACCTCGGTCGAATCATCTTGCTCGGCTGCCGCGTATTGCTCTTCGTCAGAGTTGGCCTCGACGGGCTCGTCCTCGGCGGCATCTTGGATTTCGGCAGCATCAACAGGCTCGTCATCGTCTGCCGCGTCGCCCTGCTCATCGGAAACAGGAAGGGGCTCGGCAATCGCGGTGCCCTGTTTTT
Organism: uncultured Collinsella sp.; assembly: GCA_902489225.1. Classification (GTDB taxonomy): domain Bacteria; phylum Actinomycetota; class Coriobacteriia; order Coriobacteriales; family Coriobacteriaceae; genus Collinsella. Next base: position 5,407 of record CABTZA010000093.1, on the reverse strand, counting down.
CAAACGTTATCGTGGAATCGAACTGCGCGGCATCAAACGACATGGTGCTATCGACGTGCTGCTGAGCCTCGAAAGACGTCGTCGCTTCAACAACATCCGCGGACGCCGGTTGCTGGGACTCAAAGGACGTTGTAGCTTCGGCGGCTTCGACGGGCGCGGACTGCATAGCCTCGTTCTGCTCGAACTCTTGCGCCGCGAGCTCACGTGCCGCCTCGGCTGCCTGCTGCTGAGCGATAGCCTCCTGCTCGGCAGCCTCGCGTGCGGCAGCGCGCTTCTCCTCGAAATCGTCGACAAATTTCTTGCCCTTTGCAAACGCACCCTTAAAGAAGTTGGAAGCGCTGGCGCCAATCGACGAGAACGCGGATGCAATGTCGGCATGCGGCGTTGCCGCGGGAATCTCGGCCGAGAAATCAGTATCGCTCTCGTAAGACACGCGCCTCGGTTGTTCAACGTAATCGTCGTCAGACTCGTCCGCAACGTCTTGCGCCGGTGCGGCGGGAGCCAAAATGTCCAGTCCTGCCGCGGGATCGAACGCGGACACCGCCTCGGGATCGGCAACGGCAGCGGTAACCGCGGCAGACTCATCATCCGCAGCGACAACGGGCGCAGGCGCAGCCACGACGGGGGCAGGCTCGGGCTCAAACGTTGGCTCCTCGCCCTCCTCGTAATCGAGCGTGCAGGACTCGGGAAGCATTCCGAGCGCACGGATGGCATCCGAACCAAAGCGGATGTTGCCGGCGGCGTTGCGATAGAGCTTGGGCTCGGGCTCGGCAGACTCCTCCGCCGGCTCGGCAGCGGGAACCTCGTCATTGAACTCTTCGGCTTGGGCAGCCTGATTCCGATCCTCAGGCACGATAGCGCCGATCAGCGTCTCGTCGGCAGACGCACCCTCAAAGCCCTCGATTTGCTCGTCGAAAGCCTCACCCTGTTCGGGCTCGGTCTGAGCGTCGGGAGCAATCGGCTGACCGAATTCGTCCTCGGCGTAGGTAGGCTCTTCATACTCGATGGTGTTGCCGTAGTCGTTTTGCTGCTGGGCCGCGGCATATTCCGCCGCTGCGCGCGCCATTTCCTCGGCACGACGCTTCTGCTCCCCAAAATAGGTATCGAACGGAACATCGTCGGGAAACTCGTTTTCGCCCTGGAAGGGAGCAACGTTGTCCATAACGCCGAGCATAGCGGCGACAGAAGACTTGTTGCACACCGCGCCAGACGTATAGGGAAGAATGTGGCGGTTAGAGATGATGTTTACCGCGTTGGCGAGTGCAACGAGGGAAGCGAGGATCGCGACAATCCACAGCAGAACCTTGAGCGCGCCGGGGAGCGGCAGAATACGCAGGATGGCAACGGCAGCGGGGGCAACCGTGGCAACGGGCAACAGCTTGGCGATGAGCGCACGATACGAAGCATAAGGCTCGCGGGCGAGCAGCTCAGCACGGGGAGAGTCGTAGTGTGCGACAACGACCACCGGGCGGTTACGCGGGGACGCGAGCGGGCCCGAGGCCTTGTGGTAGGCGATGACATTTTGGCTCACGCCCGTCTTGCCCAGGCGCGAAACCACGGGGTGGCCCGTGCGCTCGAGCACGTAAAGAACGGCGCCGACAATGGCCAGCAAGGTGCCGACCAAGCCGATACCGCCGCCGATGCCCATCAGCAGGGCGCCGGCAAACGCAAGAATACCGGTAACGGCAAATGCCAACCTACTGGGCGCCGGGGCATTGAACTCCTGAACCTCGGGGTCAAAGCCGTGGTTGCGGAAGATCTGAGCGATATCTTCGGCAGCCAAGCGCTCTTCTTCGCTGCATGCCGGCGTAATGCCGGTGTTCTGCATCAGGTGGTTAATATAGTTCTGGGTGTTCGCCATGTGCGCTCCACATCCATAATCCGACAAATAGGCCCAATGCATGCACATTAGAACCGTATATAGTCGAAAGTATACCCCGAGCGAGCGCAAACGACCGAATTCGGGCCATCTTAACGCCCCGAGCGGACAAGGATATAGCCTAATCTCCATATCGGACTAAAATCATGGCAGCAAACCACCTTCTCATGCGAGGACTCTATGACGGCAAGCGACACGACCGCGACAATTAAAAAGGGGAATTCGGAGCCCAGTTTCGATAAAACGGCTCAGCGCATCCTCAATCTTTTCTTTGTGCTCAACAGCTCCCCCGAACCGCTGACGACCGAGCAGATCGTCTTGGATTCCGACCTGGGATATGGCTCCGGCAACATCGACTCGGATAAGCGCAAGTTTCGGCGCGATCGTGACAAACTGCTCGAGCGTGGCATCTTAATCAAGGAGGTTCGCCCCGCCGGTGCGCAGGAGACCGAGGAAAGCTCGTGGACAATCGACCGCGAGCACACCTTTGCAGCAGGCGGCCTCATCACCGCAGACGACGCCGATATCCTGCTCAACGCCATCGACCAGACACTAGCGGCCGGCTCATCCACTTTTGCCGCACCGCTTGCCGATATTCGCTCCAAGATTGCCTATCTCACCGGTAGGACGACGGTGGACGAAGCACCAATCCGCCGCTCTCCCACCGTCGATGCGGTATGGAGCGCCTTTGCCGAGCGATGCGCGCTGCGATTTTTATATCAGAACGGACGCGGCGAGCAGAAAGAACGTACCGTCTGCGTCTACGGCATGTTCGAACGCGAGGGCGTGGCGTACTTCTGCGGCCTCGACAATGTCACCGACGACATCAGGACATTCCGCTGCGACCGTATCGTTCGCGCTTGGCGTCCTTCGAAGGCCTACGCCATCCCTGCGGACTTCAATCTCAACGACTATCTGTTCTTTGAATTCGATTTTGCCGACCGACCGCCCGTTGCAGCCACGTTCTCGTTCGCCCCTCAGACGCAGATCGATATGATCAACGGCCTCACGCGCGGGCGAGGTGAGCTCGCACACACCGATGCGGGATGGACCTGGACCGTTGACGTGCGTGACCTTGAAGCTGCCGCCTCATTTTGCATGGCCCACGCCGTGGACGGCATGAGGCCCGTGGCCCCCAAATCGCTCAAGCAGGCGTGGAACCGCCTCATTGAAAGGACGGTGCACGAGCATGCCCGTGCGTAAACTCACCAGCGAGCAGAGACTCTCGCGCGCCATCGACATTATGGAGGCCCTCTACGCCGCCGGCGAGAGCGGCATGACACGAGCCGAGATTTGCAGCCGCTTTGACATCACAGGGGTGTCGCTCGACGAGATTCTCGAGATCGTCTCGACGCTCGCGGACCGAGAATCGGGCGCGCGCATCATCTGCGAATGCCGCGGCGAGCGTGTGGCCCTCACCGGCGACGCCGGGCGTGTTCTACCGTTGCGCCTGAGTGCCGCCGAGGGCGCTGTGCTCAACCACGAACTTGAATCGTTGGGGATCGAGCCGCAGACGGCAGCCCGGATTCGGCATGCTCTTCTACCCGAAGAGCTCGGCTATAACCAGCGCGTCTTTGACACCGTCAACCACGGGTCGCACTGGCAGCAGCTGAGCTGCGCCATTCAGGACGGCGTTCGCTGCCGCATCTCGTATCGCTCGATGGACGATGCACGGCCACGCGAGCGTCTGGTCGACCCCTTGCGCATTACGGCAAACGGCGACCAAACATACTTGATTGCCTGGGACATCGCAGTCGATGAGCAGCGCACCTATCGCATGGATAAAATCGAGGGACTCACCTTGACGGAAGACTCCGTCGTGTCTCACGCACCGGACGTCGCATCCCTCCACGATTCCCTTGCCCGGACGCAGCATAGCGCAAAGCTCCTGATGCCATTCGATATGGCGGAGCATCTGGACTGGGCCGGCATCACCCTAATCGAGCGCAGCGGGACAGACACGGCAACGGTAACCGTGCATTACGGCTCCGAGCGTTGGCTACTGAGCCAGATAATCGCAGCGGGCGGAGCCATCCGCATCTTGGATGACCCCGCCCTGTCAAAGCGTCTGTGCGATATGGCAAAAACCCTCGTCTGTCCGCTTTAGCGCCGCCGCTCGTGGCGTGCGCGCCACAGTTGCAGATAGTGCCCGATCTGCGCCGATTCGATGCGCTGGTAGGAGCTCGTGGGCAGCGACGTTAAGAACTTCTTTCCGTAGCCCTTCGTCACCAGGCGCGGGTCGGCCAGAATCAGCACGCCGTAATCGGTCGACGAGCGGATAAGGCGGCCGGCCGCCTGCTTGACCTCGAGCACCGCCTCGGGCAGCGAATAGCGCGCCCAAGCGCGGTCTTCGCGCAAGTTGCGCTCGCACGAGAGCGGGTCCGTGGGGCTCGAGAACGGCAGCTTGGGAATGATGACGCAGCGCAGCGTCTCGCCGCTGGCGTCGAATCCCTCCCAGAAGGCCTTAAGCGCAAAAAGCGACGAGGTCGGCTCGTTGATAAACCGGTCGCGCAGGCGACGAGGAGATGAGTTGCGCTGCTGGCAGTTGAGTTCCAGACCCGCACGGGCCATCTTGGGCTCAACGCGGGTGTACAGGTCTTCCATGTCGCGCCGATTGGTGAACAGCGTGAGCACCGATCCGCCCATGGCAAGATGGGCGTCGACCAGCACGCGCTCGAGCGCCGTAAGATAGCTCTCACGATCGCGCGGATCGGGTATATCGCCCGCAACGACTACAGCCATGTTCGAATCGAAGTCGTAGCTCGAGTCCAAGTGCAGCGATGAGGATGTTGAAGCACCGATGCGATCGAGGCCGACCGCGTGGTTAAAGTGTTCAAAGCTTTTGGACACCGTCATGGTCGCCGAGGCAAAGATAGCCGTGTGAACCTCGGGCAGCCACTCGGTTGCCAAGGCCTCGCCAATGTCGATGCGCTCTGCGGTCATTGACTCTCCGCCGGCACGCAACCTGCGATTGACCTGCAGCGAATACACGTAGTGTTCATCGGTGCCGTCGATGATGAGTTTGAGGTTCTCGACCAGCTCGTGCAGGCGGCGCGAGGTATCGCCCAGGTCGACAACAACCTCGGGCTTGTCGGCGGCGACGGCTTGCACCAGCGCGTCGACGCTCTTGTCAGCCTGTTCCAACGCGTCGATGGCAGCGTAGGCCGACTGTAAGAAATCATGCCAGTCGTCAGATTCGCGCAGTTCGGGGCCAATCCATAGATTGGCATTGTCATAACCCCCACGGGCACGGCGGCCGAGCTCGCGAACGCCATCGAACACGTCGGCGATTGCCATGCTCGCGCGCGCAACCGTCGACGTCGCCTTGGCAGTAAGGCCCAGATAGAGCGTAGAGCCCTCGGAGGTTGCCAAATCACGGGAAACCTGGCTTAGCGCACCGGTGCTCGAGCCACCCAGGCGCTCAAACAGAACGCGTGATTCGTCCGCCGACACCACGCGCGCCCACTGACGGCGCGCCTCGCGCTCGATAGAATGGGCCTCGTCGATTACCCAATGACGAATCGGAGG
>CABTZA010000092.1 GCA_902489225.1 uncultured Collinsella sp. | reverse complement strand
CGGCGTGGGCGCGGTGCTGGGCGCCGTGGTCGCGCTTCGCATGCCGCCGCGCTTCGTCAGCCTTAAAACGTTGCTCGTGGCGCTTATGACCGTAGGCCTGGGAAGCCTGCTCTACGTGGGCACGCCGTACGTGGGAGTGGCCCTTATCGGCCAGATCGCCCTGGGCGTGGCCTGGGGCGTCGTCAACCCGCTCCACAACACCATTGTGCAAACGACGGCCCCGCTCGAGCAACTCGGCCGCGTCAACTCGGTCATGGGCTTTGGAAACATGTTCGCCGGCGTGGCTCCGCTGGCGATTGCCCCGTGGCTGGCGGCGACATTTGGCGTGCAGCAGACGCTCGTAGGAGCGGGCATAGTCGTAACGGCGGTCCCCGCGGCGCTGCTGCTGTTTGGACGTAGGCATTTGGATCGCTAACCTGCCAAAAAGGGACAGGTTTATTTTGGCAGGTTTTATCTGGGCAAACGTCATTTCCACCACAAAGGGGACAGGCACCTTTGTGGTGGTTTTTGCTTTGGCGAGCCGTGCTCGTGCCTTGGTATACCATGTACTCCATTTCCGATTGCATCCAACATCGCCACACTACCCAGAAAGGCCCCCATGGACGCCACATTCAGCAACATCAAAGCCGTGTTCTGCGATATCGACGGCACGCTGCTCACGAGCGAGCACACGGTGTCCCCGCGCACTGCGGCGGCGATCCGCGCTCTGCGCGAGCGTGGCGTGCTCTTTGGCCTGTGCACCGGGCGCGACGCCCACGCGACCGAGGCCATGTATGAGCTTTGGGGCATCGACGGTCTGGTAGACGTGATGGTGGGCTGTGGCGGCGCCGAGGTCATCGACCGCGCGCACGGCATCAACGAGCTGAGCTACCCGCTGCCGGGCGAAACCATCGCGCGCATCTGCAAACACATGGCGGACCTTCCGGCAACGCCCGTCTGCCCCCGAGACGGCGTGTTCTACGTGCCCGAGAGCAATGCGTGCGTCGAGCACCTGTCGCGTGTCGACGGCGTGCCCTACAAGGTGGTCGACTTTGCCGAGTTTTTGCGCGAGCCGCAGCCCAAGGTGATGTTTACCATGGCGCCCGAGGCGATGCCGCAGGTCATCAAGCGGGCGTCGACGTTCGCCGACGGCGCCGTTAAGGCGGCTGCTCTACAGACCACGCAGCGGCTCTACGAGTTCATGGATCCGCGCGTGTCCAAGACGCGCGGCCTGCGGCGCGTCGCGGAACTCAATGACATGGGACTCCAGAACATTTGCGTGTTCGGCGATGCGGACAACGACGCCGGCATGGTGGCCGACGCCGGCGTGGGTGTGGCCATGGCAAATGGCAGCGATGCCACCCGCTCCGCCGCCGATTTTGTAACCGCCAGCAACGACAAAGACGGCATCGCGATTTTTATCGAGGAGCATCTGCTGTAGCGCCGGGGGAGAGCCACCACAAGAGGAACAGGCACCTTTGCGGTGGCCTCAGGCGATTTGGGCGAATTGATGCCTAAAATCTGCGCGCAAATTCAGATATGGTTGTCTGAACATTACGCTTCTCACCACCGATGGGTTAAAGATATTCCCATCAATTTGGTAGTCTATTCCTCCCGGTTAATGACCTACCGCTCATGGTCGATTTTCGACTGTTCACAGGATGCTTGCTCTTGAGCAAAATGTTGTGCAAATAAATAAAATGCTATTAAAAAACTGATAACTAACTTAATTACCAGTAGAAACAGATATTTCAGAGCGAATAAACGAAGGTTAATCCGAGCAAATGTCAAGAGAATTGAGAATTCGCTACAAAACTATCGGTATTTTTGCTTAGATGTTCAAACAATCGTTACAATAAGTACTACAAGCGTGCGCAATCACAGGTTGCGCAGATACGTTTGATAGTGAAAGAGCAAGATCGCGGTCTCTTGGGGAGGAGACATCGATGAAAGCGAATTCAGAAAAAACTAAGCAGAGTAAAAAAGCGACGCGCCGTGTACTGGCAGGCGTTTTGTGCGGAGCCTCCGTTTTGAGCCTGGTACTGTCGCTCGTCATGCCCCCGATCTCGCAGGCCATTGCCAACGACGCCCAGACGGTTTCTACCGAGGAAGCTGTGATGGGGGGGGGTTCCTCAAGTGAGTCTACTGATGTAGACAACACCAACAACGGGGATACCGAAAACCAGAAAAGTGACGAGGTCGAGGGTGACGAGGCCGACCCCTCAAATGGTGTTGAGCAGGGTCAGTCTGAGGATCAGCCTGAGGGCGAGTTGCAGGTCGAAGACGGCGAGTCGTCGGTTGGCAATGCCGTAATGCTGGCTGCGGAAGGCGGGCAGGCTGAAGCAGCATCCGCTGAAATACGAACTGCTGACGATCTGAAAAACAAGCTGGAGAATGCAAGCGATGTTGCTAGCTTCAAACTTGTGAATGATATCGAAACCAGCTCGACAATCCAGCTTGGCAGGGAGGACAGCAATATCAAGCTGGATCTTAACGGCTACAAGATAAAGTACAAGAGTCCGGATCAGCCCCTGTTTAATATCACTGGCGGCGCAAAGTTAACCGTCATGGACGGTCAGCAAGCTGCAGTGGATGATCCGACGGGCGACAAATATGTATGCTCCGACAACACATCTAGCAAAAATGGCAACCTTGCCTCTGTGGCCCCTGATGAGACTTCTAATATTCCTACAAATCTCACCTACTATGTAACCGGATCGTCCGTAAATCCAGATGGCATTAGCACTACCGAGGCTCTTTATAAACACGAAGCTACCATCGGCGGCGCCATCGTGGCGTGCAGTGGTAACGACCAATTGAAGCTCATCAATCTTTATGGCACTAATGGTAAGGGCGGTACGTTCAATCTTGAAAGTGGCGTGCTGACGCAAGGACAGGGCTGTAAAGTTGCCAACTTGGTCTACGCCGAGAACGGTTCTACCGTCAATATGAGCGGTGGCTACGTTTGCGGCGCCTCTACGGGAACCTCGGGCACCGGCGCTGGCATTATGGTGTCTAATGAAAAGGGTGCTGCTTCGACCCTTAATCTAACCGGTGGCGTTATCGCAGGTAACTACGCTCCCAATGGCGGCGGCGTGTACGCTAAGGGCTCAATGGTCAACGTGGATGGCAGCATTATCTCCGGCAACGGTACGTTTGGTAGCCAGTCTGGCTACGGCGCAGGTATCTGTGCGTTCGAATCAACCGTTAACGTTACGAGCGGCTACATCACCAATAACAAGTATCAGTTCTACCAAGATACCGATTCGACTAATTGGGTGCACAAGGGCGGCGGTTGCCACGGTGGCGGCGGCATTGCTGCTTTTAATGGCGGCAGTCTGAAGATTAACGGTGGCTACATCACTGGCAACTACTCTGCTGAGGCTGGCGGCGGCGTTTATGGTGGCGCTTGGAATCGAGCTCTTTCCACGTTTACGTTCTCTGGTGGAACCATAGCTAGCAATGTTGCACAAAACTCGGAGGGCGGCGGTATCCGCATCGCAGCGCCTACCAAGGGCGAGTTCAACGTTCCTTCTGGCACTAAGGCATATATCACTAACAATACGACCAATACCACTAATGACTGGGGTGGCGGCGGAGTGTTCGTCCAAGGCGGCAACAGCGACCAAGGCGTTGAGTCGGCAAGCCTCAAGATTTATAACGCATTGATTACCAACAATCATGCCGAGGGCTTTGGCGGCGGGTTTGCCGCTTGCCCGAGTGGTAAGACTGCTATTACCGATACCTACGGTATTGCGATTTATGACAACACTGACCACGACGGTGCACATCGATCGGGCGGCACTAACGACAAGAGCGAGGACTGGGATAAAGACCCGAAAGGCGGCGAAATAACCCCAGATTTTATAAGTGCCGGTCATAAGGACCTTTTCCTAGTTCACGACTCTAACAATTCTGAAAATAATCCGTATATCGCAGCCGTAACTGGCCAGATGCTTGGTGGCGGAGCTGCCAATTGGTCGGGCACGATCGACGACAATACGTCAACGTCTATCGGCAAGTACGAGGGCGCTCAGGCTAAGTATTTGATTGGCTTAAAGTCTGATCCGTCCGCTGAAGATCAAAAAGCTGCTAAAGGGTTAGCCACGCTCTACATCACGGGCAACAGCTCCAACATCCACGGTGGCGGAATCATGACCAACGGCAACGTTGTCGCTGGCTCCACCCAAGAAGTCAAGGTTTACCCCAAGATGAAGCTCAATGGCACCAAGGTGCTTGAGGACGGCACGCTTGAAGGAAATGACTTTGATTTCCAGCTACTCAAGCAGAACGAGATTAAGGATAAGAACGGTCAGGTTACGGGATATACGGTGCCGAGTTTTGATGCCAATGACACTCTTCAGCTCAATGGCTGCTCGGTGGTCAATACGGTGAAAAACGATGGGAATGGAAATTTCACCTTTGATCTGGGTGAAGTTTATGCCGATGACGATCTTGTTTACTACTTGGTAGAGGTTCCAGGCACGGACAAGGACGTTAATTACGACAAGGCTATCTACAAGATAGATCCTACGGTCACAGAGGATCGGACCAGGATGCACGAGGTGCTTGGTATTAAATACAGGTACTACACGGTAAGTAACGTGAAGATCACCAAGATGTCTGATGGCACTACTGAGCCTGAGACCGTGGTTACCCCAACGTCTGAAGGCGACGTTGCATGCGTTGCACTTACTACTAAAGGTGCGACTTTCACCAACACCCAGTACACCTCCACCGGCTCTTGGACTCCCAAGGCGACTAAGGTCGTTGAGGGTGGCGAGATGAAGGAGTTTACGCTCGAGTTTGCGGATAACGGGAGGTTTGATAGCGCTACGACGGTCAAGACGACGGCTAATGACAAAAAGACTCAGACGCTTGAGTTCCCCGAGATTGAGTACAACCTTGGCAGTTTGAAGCGGAACGATTCTGAGGTTCCGGGTCGCGGTGCTTCCAAGACCTTCACGTACTACGTGCGTGAGAAGAACGATAGCTCGATTTTCTCGCATTACAAATTCGACCAGTCGGTCTACGAGATTAAGGTCGTGGCAACGGATGACACCAAAGGAGCCATCGACTGTAAGGTGACCTACAAGAAGGGGACCGTTAACTCCAATGGCGAGTGGATAAACTCCGATACCACGGATCACGAGCTCACCGACACTGACACCCCAACCTTCACCAACACCTACTCCACCACTCTGCCCCTTTCTGGTATGTCGGGCGTCACTCTGACGTACCTTGCCGGCGCGGCGGTGCTTTGCGCTGCTGCGGCCTGGATGCACATTCGTCGCAAGGCGAATGCGAAGGGAGGTGAGCATCGTGAATAAGAAAGTTTGCTCCTTCCCGATCTTGTTTGCACTGCTTGCCCTCCTGATCGGCACCTGCGCGGTTGTGTTCCCCGCATCCGCGCAGGCCGTGCCGACCTCGACCGGTTCCATCACGGTGAGCGGCACCGTGGCGCGCAGCTACGACGCCTACCAGATCTTTAGCGCCAACGTCGTCGACGGCGACAGCGACGCCAAGATCGCCACCGACCTCGCCTGGGCAAGCGACGCCGTGCGCGACGCCGCACTGCCCGTGCTGCGCAGCGCCGGCATGCCCAATTCCCAGACCACCGCGCAGGAAGCTGCCGAGTGGCTCAACACCGATTCCCACCTTACGAGCGCGCTGAGCGCACAGCTCGCTCGTTCCCTCCAGAGCTCTGGCGCCAAGTCCGTGGCCCTTAATGCGGGCACGACGGCCGAGCTGCCCTGTGGCTACTGGCTCATCGTCGCCGACGACGACGCCATCGCCCAGAACGAGGCCGGCACCGCGCCGATCATGGCCCTGGTGGGCGGCGGCGCCGTCACCGTCAAGCCCAAGGCCGCGACCCCCAAGGTCGCCAAGCATGTGCTGGAGGACGGCACCGCCGCCTGGCAGAAGGCCGCCGACGCCACGGTCGCCGACGACCTGTACTGGCGCCTCTCGGCCACGGTCCCGGCGGGCCTCACGGCCTACGACACCTATACGGTGCGGTTCGTCGACACCATGAGCGCGGGGCTCGACCCCTCCAAGGTGGCCGCGAGCATGCGCGTGTACGTGGCGGCGGGCGCGGACGGCGGCTTCGACGCCGTCTCGGCCGGCAAGGACGGCCGCGCCGGCACCGAACCCGCGAAGGGCTGGACCGATATCACGGCCCAGTGCGCCACCAAGGTGGCGGCGGACGGCAAGACCTTCACCGTTCGCACCGGCGACCTCATCGCCGCGCTCGGCGGGGCCGACGCCTTCACCGCGGGCGCCCGCGTGGTCGCCGTGTACAATGCGCCGCTCAACAGCGCGTGCAACCATGGCATCGCGAAGGGCAACCCCAACGAGGTCTACCTACGCTACCCGCGCTCTCCCTTTGCCGACCAGTCCGGCGATGCCGGCTTCACCCACACGCCGAGCGACGATGCGTGCGCCTACACCTGGGATCTCGCGCTCACCAAGCGCGGCAGCGACGGCGACAAGCCGCTTGCCGGGGCGGTCCTGAGCATCGCCGACGACCGCGGCCGCACGCTGGCGGCCGACGGCACGTGGGATGCGGAGGGCAAGGCCACCGTCACCACGGGCGAGGACGGCCGCGTGACCGTCTCGGGCGTGGACTCGGGCAAGCTGGAGGTCCGCGAGCTCAAGGCGCCCAAGGGCTACACCGCCTTTGAGGACACGCGCTCCGTGACGGTCAAGGCCGAGGGCCTGGACGTCGACCAGGTGGCCGCCGCCAAGCCCAAGCTCACCATTACGGCCGAGTCGCCCCTGCGCGCCGACAGCGCGGACGGGTCGACGGGCAGCCTGGAGGCGTCGCTCATCAACACGCCCACCGGCACACCCCCTAGCATTACCACCGGAGGCTTTATGCCCTCGACTGGCGATATGGCAATGTACGCCGCGGCCGCCGCAGCGGTCGCCGGAGCCGCGCTCATCGTGGTCGCGCTCCTGGTCAAGCGGGGAGGTGGCAGCCATAAAGAGTAGCTGGCAGCCCCACAGAGAGCGGGGCGAGACATAGCGAAGCAGATGCTAAGACACAGACAGACGGATTTAGATCAAATGGAATTCGAGCAGAAAGCAGAGGAAAAGAAGATGAGCATGAACAAGAACATCGCACGCCTGGCAGTAACCGCCGGCCTCACAGCAGCGCTGAGCTTCGGCGGAGTCATGGCCCCGGTGACCATGGCGTTTGCTGAGGGTGTGCCAACGGTGGCTACGGAGAAGGGCAAGGTGTTTATCGCTGACCCTGGCACTGCTGAATATGCCGACACATCTTT
>CABTZA010000091.1 GCA_902489225.1 uncultured Collinsella sp. | reverse complement strand
CAGGATTAGATTGGAGTTCTCGATCGGTCTTCTTCTCTTGGGGGCATTAGCGGTATGGCTTGGCAGGCTGCTTGTGCCGGCCCTGCCACGTTCCTTTCGTTTGCCGCCCTCATTTCGTTCTCGCTTGGCTTTATGAACCTGCTGCCCATCCCACCACTCGATGGCGGCAAGCTGGTCATCGAGATCATTCAAAAGATTGCTGGCCGCGAGCTTCCGTTCAAGGTCCAGACGATTGTGAGCTATGTGGGCATCGCGCTCTTTGCGCTGCTGTTTGTCTATATGCTTCGTTCCGACATCCTTCGATTTATTCTGTAGGGGAGTGTTTGGATTGTCTTTATCCCATCCTTTGCCTCGCGATTTGACGCGCCCCGTGCATGTGGGCGGTGTGCAGATCGGTGGCGGTGCGCCGGTGGTGGTCCAATCCATGACCTGCACCGATACCGCTGATGCCCAGGCAACACTTGCGCAAGTGTGCGCGTTGGCGCAGGCTGGCTGCGATATCGTGCGTGTGAGCGTGCCCACTGAGGCCGCGCTTGAGGGTTTCCGCACCATCTGTACCGAGTCTCCGGTGCCAATCGTTGCCGATATCCACTTTAACCACAAGCTGGCCATTGGCGCTGTGGAGGCCGGTGCCGCCAAGCTCCGCATCAATCCCGGCAATATCGGCGATTGGGCTAAGGTCGACGCGGTGATTGATGCTGCGGGTGCTGCGGGCTGTGCGATTCGTATCGGCGTCAATGCCGGTTCGCTTGAGCAGGATATCGCCGAGCGCGATGACCTCACGCAGCCCGAAAAGCTCGTGATGTCGAGCGAGCGCTTTGTGCGGCACTTTGAGGATCGTGGGTTTACCAACATAGTGCTTTCCGCCAAGGCCCATAGCGTACAGACGACGCTCGATACCTATCGAGCCCTGTCGCGTGAGATTCCCCACGTTCCGCTTCACCTGGGCGTGACGGAGGCGGGGACCAAGCTCCAGGGCACCATCAAGAGCTCTGTAGGCTTGGGTATCTTGCTTTCCGAAGGCATTGGCGACACCATGCGTGTGTCGCTCACAGCCAATCCGGTTGAGGAGCCGCCGGTTGCCTGGGGTATTCTGCAGTCGTTGGGCCTGCGTCGCCGTGGCCCCGAGATTGTCTCGTGCCCCACATGCGCCCGCTGCCAGGTTAACCTTATTCCCATTGCCGAGGAGGTTACCGAGCGGCTTAAGAACTACTCCGCGCCGCTTTCGATCGCTGTGATGGGATGTGCCGTTAATGGCCCCGGCGAGGCTTCTGATGCCGATCTGGGCGTTGCTTGCGGACGTGGTCAGGCCTTGCTCTTTTCGCATGGCCAGATCATTGGTAAAGTAGCTGAGGACCAAATTGTCGACGCGCTTATGGCCGAGGTCGACAAGCTTATTGAGGAGAAATAAATGACCCGAGCAATGTATATGTCTAAGCTTTATGCGCCGACGCTTAAAGAGGATCCGGCGGACGCTGAGCTCGCCAGCCACCGTCTGCTGCTCCGTGCCGGCATGATCCGCAAGGAGGCCGCCGGTCTATATTCCTACCTGCCGCTTGCTTGGCGCTCGATTCGCAAGATCGAGAACATCGTGCGCGACGAGATGGACGCCGCCGGCGCCCAGGAGCTTATGATGCCTATCATGGTCGACGCCGAGTTGTGGCGCGAGTCCGGCCGCATCGACGCCTATGGTAAGGAGCTTGTGCGCTTTGACGACCGTCATGGTCGCGAGTTCGTCCTGGGCCCCACGCACGAGGAGACCGTCACGGCCTTGGTGCGCAACGAGCTGCGCTCCTATAAGCAGCTGCCTGTCAACCTTTACCACATTCAGGACAAGTTCCGCGACGAGTTCCGTCCCCGCTTTGGCCTGATGCGCGGTCGCGAGTTCATCATGAAGGACGCCTACAGCTTCTCCGCCACGCAGGAGAGCCTGCAGGAGGAGTATGACAAGATGAAGCAGGCCTACGCTAACATCTGCGAGCGCTGCTACATCAAGGCCCTGCCTGTTGTTGCCGACTCTGGTGAGATCGGTGGCGATACCTCCGTTGAGTACATGGCTTTGGCCGACGCTGGCGAGGCTTCGCTGGTCTACTGCGACGATTGCGGCTTTGCTGCCGATGACGAGGCGGCAAGCACCAAGGTCGTCGTGACCGAGGGTCCTGGCGACGGTACGCTTACCAAGGTCGAGACTCCGGGCATGGGCACCATCGAGGCCGTTGCAAAGTTCTTCGGCTTCCCCGAGAACGGTACACGCAAGTCCTTGGCTCTCATTGACGCCGAGGGCAAGCCAGTCGTGGCCATTGTTCCGGGCGACCACGAGCTCAATGATTGCAAGGCCGAGCATGTCTTTGGCAAGGGCTATCGAATGATGACTGATGAGGAGCTCCAGACTTATAGTCTGCATAAGGGCTTTATCGGACCGGTTAACTTGCCCGAGGGCATCCGCCTGGTGTGTGACGAGAGCCTGCGTGAGTCTAAGCAGTGGCCCTGCGGCGCCAACGAGGTCGACTATCACTTTACCGGTGCCTGCCCCGAGCGCGACTTTACCGTCGACGAGTGGGCCGACCTGGTAACCGTTGTGGCCGGCGATCCCTGCCCGCACTGCGGCAAGCCGCTCTCCGCTGCTCGCGGCATCGAGGTCTCCCAGGTCTTCCAGCTGGGCACCAAGTATTCCGAGGCCATGGGTGCCACCTTTATGGACGAGGACGGCAAGGAGAAGCCGCTCATCATGGGCTGCTACGGCGTTGGTGTGTCCCGCTCGCTCGCTGCCGTCGTGGAGCAGCACAACGACGAGCACGGTATCGTCTGGCCGGTCTCCGTTGCCCCGTACGAGGTCGCGGTGATTCCGCTCGATCCCATGAAGGAGGAGTGCGCTACCGTCTGCGAGCAGATCGTTGATGGCCTGTGCGCCGAGGGTATCGAGGTTGTCGTCGACGACCGCGACGAGCGTCCCGGCTTTAAGTTTGCCGACAACGACCTTATGGGCTTCCCGTATCAGGTCGTTCTGGGTAAGCGTGGCCTTAAGAATGGCACCGTTGAGCTCAAGGACCGTGCCACGGGTGAGCGCGAGGATGTGGCGATCGACGAGGTCGTCGCCAAGGTCGCCGAGCTTGTGAAGGCTGCCCGTCGCTAATCTACGCTTCTGCTATTAGATGTAATTGCAGGTCTGCTCCGTATCTCTCTTAGGATGAGATGCGGAGCAGTCCTTTTTGTTGCGTGAATTAGCTCGACGGGTAAAGGAAAACCCCACAGCCCATTCGAGCTGCGGGGTTTTCCTTTGTGCCTCCGATGCGAAATGAATCGCTCAGATATTACTGATAATCGACGACGTCGATCCAGTTCTTCAGGAACTCATCGTTCACGTTGCGCTTGCGAGCGAGCTCGGAAGCGGCGACGATGCTCGTCCACTGACGCACGACCTGCATGGGCATGTCGGCGCGGTCGCAGTAGAGCTCCAGGTAGGCCTCGGCCTGATCCTTGCTGTTGAGGGCAAAGAGCAGGTAGGTGGTGGCAACGTCGGCAGCAGGGGAGCCCTGGGTAGCGTGTGCCCAGTCGCACACATAGAGCTGACCGTCGTCGCCGACGATGACGTTGGAGGGGTTGAAGTCGCCGTGGCAGACCTTGAACTCCTTGGTCATGCCGTCCAGACGCTCCTGAAGGTTGTAGCGCGTGGTGGCATTGAGCTGATCAAGGCTGTCGATCATGCGGGCGTACTTGTCGCGCTGACGGTTGAGCAGCGGGGAGGTGTAGCCGTGGATCTCGATCTGGAGGTCGACGAACATCTCGAGGTACTCACCAAAGCGCTGGGGCTCGGCAGTCATCTTCTCGGCAAGGGTGGTGCCCGGAACCTTCTCGGTCACGAGCGCCCAGCCGTTGGCGTTCTCGAGCTGGGAAACCTCGAGCGCCTTGGGGCTGCGGATGCCGCACTCATTGATGCGGGCAAGATTCAAAGCCTCGTTGAACACGTCGGAGACAGGCTTGGTCTCGTTAAAGACCTTGACAATCTTGTCGCCCAGGTCGTAAACGACCTTGTTGCCACGGCGGACGAGCTCGGTCTTGGAATCGGGTAGCAGCATGGTTGCATCCTTTCAACGATGCGATAGAAGCGACGGCGGGGGTGTGTGAAACACCCGTGCACCCCCGCCGTTAAAAAGCGTGCTAAAACTAGCAGACGGCGTAATCCTGGGGCTCGCGGCCGTAGTAGGCGTCCAGGTAGAGCTCCTTGATCTCGCTCATGAGCGGGTAGCGCGGGTTAGCGCCGGTGCACTGGTCGTTGAATGCCTGCTCGGTCATCTCGTCGAGGGTGTCGAGGAAGTACTGCTCGTCAACACCGTAGTCGGCGATGGTCTTCTTGACGCCGATGAAGTCCTTGAGCTCCTCGAGCTTCGTGATGAAGTTCTCGAAGACCTCCTTGTCGTCCTTGCCCTCGATGCCGCAGTACTTGGCCATCTCGGCGTAGTTGTGCAGCGCGTTGGGGTAAGGATACTGGGAGAAGGTACCCATCTTGACGGGTGCCTCGGCGGCGTTGTAGCGCATGACGCGGGTCAGGATGACAGCGTTTGCGAGGCCGTGGGGCAGGTGATGGAAAGCGCCGAGCTTGTGGGCCATGGAGTGGTTGAGGCCCAGGAAGGCGTTGGCGAAGGCCATACCGGCCATGCAGGAGGCGTTGTGCATCTCCTCGCGGGCGTGCGGATCCTTGGCGCCGTTCGTGAAGCTGGAGGGCAGGTTCTCGAAGACGAGCTTGGCAGCGCGCTCGGAGAGGCCCTTGGTGTAGTCGGAAGCCATGATGGAGACGTAGGACTCGATGGCGTGGGTCATGACGTCGATGCCGGAGGCAGCGGTCAGGCCGCGCGGGGCGGTCATGCAGTTGTCGGCGTCGACGATAGCCATGTTGGGGAGCAGCGCGTAGTCGGCGAGCGGCCACTTGATGCCGGTCTCCTTGTCGGTGATGATGGCGAACGGCGTGCACTCGGAGCCGGTACCCGAAGAGGTCGGGACGGCGACGAAGTAGGCCTTCTTGCCCATCTCGGGGAAGGTGAAGATACGCTTGCGGATGTCCATGAAGTCCATGGCCATGTCCTCAAACTTGCACTCGGGGTGCTCGTACATCATCCACATGATCTTGCCGGCGTCCATAGCGGAGCCACCGCCGACGGCGATGATGACGTCCGGCTCAAAGAGAGCCATCTGCTTGGCGCCGCGACGTGCGCACTGCAGCGACGGATCGGGCTCGACGTCGTAGAAGCAGTCGTGGGCGATGCCCATCTCGTCGAGCTTGGCCTCGATGGCGCGGGTGTTGCCATTCTTGAAGAGGAACTGGTCGGTGACGATGAAGGCGCGCTTCTTGCCCATGACGTTGCCCAGCTCGTCGAGGGCGACGGGCGTGGAACCCTTCTTGAAGTAGACCTTCTCGGGAGCGCGGAACCACAGCATATTCTCACGGCGCTCGGCCACAGTCTTAACGTTGATCAAGTGCTTCACCCCAACGTTCTCGGAGACGGAGTTGCCGCCCCAGGAGCCGCAGCCCAGGGTCAGAGACGGCTTCATGCCAAAGTTGTACAGGTCACCGATGCCGCCGTGCGAGGACGGGGTGTTGATGACGATACGGCAGGCCTTCATGACGTGCTCGAACAGGCTGATCCTCTCGGCCTGGGCGGGGTGCACGTACAGAGAGGCGGTGTGGCCCGGGCCACCGGCAAGCACCAGGTGCTCGGCCTTGTCGACGGCCTCCTGGAAGTCCTTGGCGTGGTACATGGCCAGGACCGGGGAGAGCTTCTCGTGGGAGAACTCCTCCTTGGCGGGGTCGGTGGAGGTGACCTCGGCGATCAGGATCTTGGTCTTGGCGGGAACCTCGATGCCGGCGAGCTCGGCGATCTTGGCAGCGGCCATGCCGGGGATGCGGTGATCGAGAGCGCCGTTCTTGAACATGGCGGCACGCAGGGCCTCCATCTCGGCACCCTGCTTGACGAAGTAGCAGCCGCGCTTCTGGAACTCGGCCTTGACCTGGTCATAGATGGTGTCGATGACGGTCACGGACTGCTCGGAGGCGCAGATCATGCCGTTGTCGAAGGTCTTGGAGTGGATGATGGAGTTGACGGCGAGCAGCACGTCGGCGGTGTCGTCGATGACGACCGGGGTGTTACCGGCGCCAACGCCCAGGGCGGGCTTGCCCGAGGAGTAAGCGGCCTTGACCATGCCCGGGCCACCGGTGGCGAGGATGATGTCGACGTCGCGCATGACCATGTTGGTCAGCTCGATGGAGGGGACATCGACCCAGCCGATGATGCCCTCGGGGGCGCCGGCCTTGACGGCGGCGTCAAGCACGAGCTTGGCGGCGGCGATGGTGCACTTGGCGGCAGCCGGGTGCGGGGAGATGATGATGGCGTTGCGGGTCTTCAGGCAGATCAGCGTCTTGAAGATCGCGGTGGAGGTGGGGTTGGTCGTCGGGATGACGGCGCCCACGATGCCGATGGGCTCGGCGATCTTGGTGATGCCGTAAGCCTCGTCGCGCTCCAGGACACCACAGGTCTTGGTGTTCTTGTAAGCGTTGTAGATGTACTCTGCGGCGTAGTGGTTCTTGATGACCTTGTCCTCAAGAACGCCGCGGCCGGTCTCCTCGATGGCCATCTTCGCCAACGGGATACGAGCCTTGTTGGCGGCCATGGCGGCCTCATAGAAGATCTTGTCGACCTGCTCCTGCGTGTACGTAGCAAAAAGCGCCTGGGCCTCTCGCATCTGAGCGAGCTTAGCCTCAAGCGCCTCTACGTTGTCCACAATTGCGGGAGTAGTGTTTTCCGGTGACTTTTTCACCATTTGTGTCTCCTTGCGATCGGAGATTTACCCTACGCCTTGCATGATAGCAAGAAATTATTCGGCGAACGGTAAGATTCCCGTAAAAGGCACACTAAAACGCTTCAATAAACTGAAACGCTTTAACTAAAACTATCTGCCTGCTGCATCGCCCCGCTCATTGGGGACAGACTTACATGAGTGCTTTCACTCATTTGGGACAGATATCGTTTTGCCATTTTGCCGTTCTGAACCTGTTTTTGCCGCTCATTGGATATAAATAGGTCACAGGCTCAGCATTTCGCGTTCCTTCTCTCCTTTTAGGTGTTGCCTGTTCAGTTTTGAAAGGAGAGATTATGCCCCGATGCGCCCGCGCCGTTTCGCTCACCGGCTATTACCACGTCTTTGACCGTGGCAACTCCAAACAGATTATTTTTGAAGATGACTCTGACCGATATCGTTTCTTATCGGACATCTCGGACAGGTTTGCGCGCCATGAAGTGGCGGTTTTGGCTTGGTGCCTTATGGACAACCACTTTCATTTGATGGTTGATGATCCGTTCGACAATCTTTCAAAGGCGATGCAGTGCGCATTGACGGCATATGCTAAGTATTTCAATGGGAAAACGGGGAGAACGGGGCATTTGTTTGACAATCGCTATTCGCGGGTCGCGGTCGAGTCGGACACACAGGCGGTGCAGCTACTCGATTATATCCATCTCAATCCTGTGAAGGGTGCAATTAACTCACTCGAAGCATACCGCTGGTCAAGCTACAAGGCATAT
>CABTZA010000090.1 GCA_902489225.1 uncultured Collinsella sp. | reverse complement strand
GTTTTGTTTAAAACCCCCCCCCCCCGCGGGCGCCTCTTCTCCCCGCCCCGGGGGAGCAAAGGAAAAAAGGGCCCTCGCGCTGCGGAGTGTTTTCAAAACCAAACCCGGTCCCGGCCTGCATTGACACAGCTGAAGGTTCTTGGGCATCGCTTGCTGGCGGGGTTCCTTGTCTGAGTTGGACTTGGTTGGCGGGGCTACTGGTCCCGGTCGCTGGTTCGCGCTTTGCGCGAACTCCGCGCCACTGTAAGTCAGTTAGGCTTCCGTTGTTGGGCCCGCCGCATCTTCCCGTCCCAGCATCGCCCTTAGCTTTTCAAAGCTCTCCTCACTCAGGCAGTGCTCCATGTGGCAGCCCTCTTGCGACGCGACCTCAGCCGAAACACCCGCATCCTCCAGCAGCCCCACGAAAAAGCAGTGACGCTCCCACATTTGGCGAGCGACCTCCAGACCACGCTCCGTCAGATGAACGTCGCGCTTGCCCATTTCGACATAGCCGCTGTTCTCCAGCGTCGCCATGGCTTTAGAGACGCTCGCCTTGGTTACGCCGAGGTACTCCGCAACGTCGATCGAGCGCACGATGACCTGACGTTCCGACAGAACGTAGATCGATTCGAGATAGTCTTCTCCGGATTCACGTAGGGCCATGGGCCGCCTTTCGCGATGATTGCTAGTTAGCCTTTGGATACTTTCCACGGCTAACTTTACCGCAAAAGTTGCCCATGTCTTACTACTTTGTCTAAAAGTTAGCCGTGTTTCACAAAACGTGCGGGACGAAAACAAAATGGAGACGCCCCGCAAGGAGTGTCCCCAGGCGCCGGGTGCCGGCCCGCAGTTACATCAATCCAAAGTGCTTCGCGGCGTTGTAGATGCCGTCGTCGTCCACGGCAGTCGTCACATAGGTCGCCGCAGCTTTCACCGTGTCCTGTGCGTTGCCCATGGCCACACTCGTGCCCACGGCGGCAAACATCGACAGGTCGTTCTCGCCGTCGCCAAAGGCAATCGCCTCGCTCGCGTCGATACCAAGCCGCTCGAGCGTCGCCGCCACGCCCAGGTCCTTGCCGCCGTTAGCGGGAATAATGTCGCAGAACAGGTCGCACCAGCGCGTGGTGAGCGAATGCGACACGGCGTCGGTCACGATATGTTCGTCGGCCGGGTCCACAAAGGCGCAGAACTGGTAGACCGGTGCGTCAAAGGCGTGCTCAAACGGCTCCTCGTGGTAGACGATTCCCGCGTTGCTGCCAGCCGTCACCACGCGCTCGGACAGGCGGTTCACAAACGAGTTCTCGCCCTGCATGCACAGCGAGTCATAGCGCCCCTGCGCCACCTGGTCCACAATCACCGCAACGTCGTCCGGATCGATCGGACAGCTGCGGTAAACCCCCTCGGCATCAAAACAGTGCTGACCCGAGAGCGTAATGTACGCATCCCAGCCCAGGTCGAACAGCCAGTCCGGCATCTGGTAGGTCGGGCGACCCGTGGCGATCACGCATGCGATCCCCTGCTCGTGAAAGCTGTCGAGCACCTGCTGCGCCGACGCCGGAATCCGGTGAGTCTTAAAGCTCAGCAGCGTGCCGTCGATATCGAAAAACGCGGCTTTGATCATCCTCGTCTACTCCTCGCCCTCGAGCTTTTCGCTCGCCTCGAGCCACGCCATCTCCAGCTCGTCCATGGCGGCGTGAGCCTCGTCGATCTTTGCCTGCTGCTCGCCGAGCGCCGTGTAGTTGGTGGGATCGACTTGGGCCATTGCTGCCTCGGCCTCCTCAACGCGGGCGCGCTGCGTCTCCATCTTGCGCTCGAGCGAACTCACCTCGCGGCGGAGCTTCTGGCGCTCGGCGTTGGACAGGCCGTTGGGCTGACCGCTCGACTTGGGCTTTTCGGCCGCAGCTGCCGCGGCACCGGTGTCAAACGTGCCGGTCTTGGCGCTCGGCGCGCCCACGGGCTCGCCCTCGGCGGTGGCGTTGCACAGGCGCAGGTACTGGTCCACGCCACCGGGCATATGCGTCAGGTGGCCGTCGAGCAGCGCCCACTGCTGGTCGGTCACGCGCTCCATCAAAAAGCGGTCGTGCGTCACCAGGATCAGCGTGCCGGGCCAGCCGTCGAGCAGATCCTCGACAATCGCCAGCATGTCGGTATCCAGGTCGTTGCCGGGCTCGTCCAGGATGAGCACGTTGGGCTCGTCCAGGATTGTCAGTAGCAGCGACAGGCGACGGCGCTGGCCGCCCGAAAGATCGCCGATGCGACTCCAGAGCTGCTGCGTCGTAAAGCCCAGACGCTCGCAGAGCTTCTCGGGCGAAGTCTCCTTGCCGTCGATGACGTAGTACTTCTTATAGTTGCTGAGCACCTCTCGGATCGTGTCGCCCATGTAGGGTTCGAGCTCCTCGAGCTGCTGCGACAGCACGCCAAAGCGCACTGTCTGGCCAATCTTCACGCGGCCGCGCGTGGGTTCAATCTTGCCCTGGATCACGCCGAGCAGCGTCGACTTGCCGGCACCGTTCTCGCCCAGCAGGCCATAGCGGTCGCCCGCACCAATGAGCCAGGTCACGTCAGAGAGCACCTGCTTGGGCGCGCCATCGGTATCCGCATAGCCGGCGTCCACGTCGACCACATCGATAACCTGCTTGCCCAGGCGGCTCACGGCTAGGCGCTTGAGCTCCAGCTCGTCACGCACGGGAGGCACGTCGGCGATCAGCTCACGAGCAGCCTCAACGCGAAACTTGGGCTTGGTGGAGCGCGCCTGGGCACCGCGGCTCAGCCACGCGAGCTCCTTGCGCGCCATGTTGCGACGACGCTCCTCGGTGACGGCGGCCATGCGGTCGCGCTCCACGCGCTGCAGGATATATGCGGAGTAACCGCCCTCGAAGGGATCGACCTGGCCGTCGTGGACCTCCCACATACTGGTACAGACCTCGTCCAAGAACCAGCGGTCGTGCGTGACCACGAGCATCGCGCCCTGGCCGCGCTGCCAGCGGGCCTTTAAGTGACGCGCGAGCCAGTTGATGGTGCGCATGTCCAGGTGGTTGGTGGGCTCGTCGAGCATGAGCACGTCGTAGTCGCCGATCAGCAGGCGCGCGAGGTCCACGCGACGGCGCTGGCCGCCCGAAAGCTCGCCCACCGTGCCCTCCCAGGGCACATCGCTAATAAGGCCGGCCAGAATCTGGCGCGTACGCGGGCTCGAGGCCCACTCGTATTCGGGCGTGTCACCGACGACGGCATGATGCACGGTGTCGGTATCGACCAGGTTATCCTTTTGGCCGAGCAATCCAATCGTCGTGTCGCGGCGGTGCGTCACGCGCCCGTCATCGGGCTCCAGCGTGCCGGCGAGCACGCTCAGCAGCGTCGACTTGCCGTCGCCGTTTTTACCGACAATACCAATACGGTCGCCCTCGCCCACGCCGAGCGTAACGCTATCGAAAATATGCTTGGTGGGAAACTCTAGGCTGACGGAATCGCATCCCAAAAGAATCGCCATATGCCCTGCTCCTTCGTAGAAATTCAACGTTGTCCATGATAGCAGCGAAAAGGCAGGCCGCACACGACACAAAAAGGCGGGCCATCTCCCACAAGAGATGACCCGCCTCTCCAATCAGTCCCGCGGCAACCGTGGCCACCGCGGGCCTCAAGCATGTCCCGGACTAGGAGAACATGCCGGTGAGGTAATCATTCAGCCGCTTGTCCTTGGGCCGTTGGAAAATCTCGTCAGTCTCGTCGTACTCGACCATATCGCCCATGTAGAAGAACGCCGTGCGGTTGGACACACGCGACGCCTGCTCCATGTTGTGCGTCACGATGACGATGGCGCGGTCGGCAACAATCGACGACATGAGGTCCTCGATCGCCAGCGTCGAGATGGGGTCGAGCGCCGAGCAGGGCTCGTCGAACAAGATCACGTCGGGGTTGAGCGCCAGCGTGCGCGCGATGCACAGGCGCTGCTGCTGACCGCCCGAAAGCGCATGGGCGCTCTTGTCGAGCTTGTCCTTGACCTCGTCCCACAGCGCCGCGCCGCGCAGGCTCTCCTCGACCATGCGGTCGAGCTCGTCGCGGTCGGTGATGCCGTGGCGCTTAGGCGCAAACGTGATGTTGTCGCGAATGGACTTGCGGAACGGGTTGGGCTGCTGGAACACCATGCCAATGGAACGGCGCAGCTCGTAGGTGTTTTCGGTCTTGGTGTTCACGTTGCGCCCGCGATAGTTGATCTCGCCCTCCACGCGGCAGCCGCGAATCTCGCGATTCATGAGGTTGAGGCTACGCAAGAAGGTCGACTTACCGCAGCCCGAAGGCCCAATGAGCGCCGTGATCTCGCCCTTGTGGAAGTCGAGCGACGTATTGTGCAGTGCATGGTGGTCGCCATAGTACACGTTGACGTCCTTGGTGGAGAGCACGACCTCGTCGCTCACGGCCTTGCCGCTCACGCGCACGCGCTTCTCGCTCTCCCCCACGCTCGACAGGAAGTCCTGGGTCTCGGACGATGCCGCTTCGGTTGCGGGCGTTGCATTCATCTCGCTCATTCGGCCGTCATCCTTCTTGCCAGTTGCTTGCCCACGATACGGGCGACTACGTTAAACAGCAGCACGCAAATCATCAGCAGCGCCGCGGTGCCCCAAACAATCTGCTGGGCCTCGGGGCTGCCCTCGCCATAGATCTTGTAGATGTGCACGGCGAGCGACTCGCCGGGACGGAACACGTTCCAAGCGCAGGTGGGGCTCGACAGGTTAAAGCTCAAGAAGTTCAGGCGAACCGGCGAGCTCATACCCGAGGTAAAAAGCAGTGCTGCGGCCTCGCCAAACACGCGACCGGCCGAAAGCACGATGCCCGTCACGATGGCAGGCATGGCCTCGGGGATCAGGATGTGCAGCGTGGCCTCCCAGCGAGTGAGGCCCATGGCCAGGCACGCATCGCGCTGGGCCTGCGGCACGTCCTCGAGCGCCTGCTGGATCACGCGCACCAGGATGGGGATGTTGAACATGGTGAGCGCGACGGCGCCGGAGATGATGGAGTACTTCCAGCCCAGCTGCACCGAGAACACCAGAAAACCGAACATGCCGACGACGATGGAAGGCAGCGAGGACAACGTCTCGATGGCGGTGGAGGCGATGTCGCGGATGGGTCCGTCCGGCGCGTACTCAACCAAAAAGACCGCTCCGCCCAGGCTGATGGGCACCGAGATGATCAGGGTGATCAGCAGCAGGTAGAACGAGTCGAACAGCTGGTAGAGCACGCCGCCCTGCGTTCCGTTGGCGCGCGACGGCTCCGTGAGAAAGCCCGGCTGGAACAGCGTCGAGATGCCCTCGAACAGGATATAGGCCACCATGGAGACGACGATGAGCATGACGATGGCGACGATCGCCGTCAACACGCCCGTGGCGAAGCGGTCCTGCTTTTGGACACGCCCGAGCCTCGCCTCGTCGATGTGGATACGCGTGCTAGCCACGAGCCTTCGCCCCCTTGCGGCCGATAAGGTGGATGATCAGGATGAAGATGAGACTCATGCCCATCAGCAGCAGGCCGAGCGCCCACAGAACATCGTCTTGGGCCGAGCCCTCGGCATAGACTGCCATGGACGTGGTGAGCGTGGTGGTGATGGTCGAAGCCGGCGACAGCAGCGACGTCGGCATGGCCTCGATGCCGCCGATGACCATGCGCACGGCGAGCGTCTCGCCAAAGGCGCGGGTCATGCCCAAGATAACCGCGGTCATGAGCGACGGCATGGCGGACTTGAGCACCACGTGCCAGATGGTCTGCCAGCGGGTGTAGCCCAGCGCGAGCGAGCCCTGGCGGTAGCCGTCGGGCACGGCGCGCAGGCCATCGACCGAAAGCGTGGTCATCGTCGGCAGAATCATGACCGCCAGCACGATGGCGCCGGGCAAGATGCCCAGGCCCGTGCTCACGTGGAAAACGCTCTTCATAAGACCGACGACAACGTGAAAGCCGATCAAGCCAAAGACGACCGAGGGAATACCGGTCAAAAGCTCAATAAGCGGCTGAAAAACCTTGGAACCAAACTTAGGCTGGATCTCGACCGCAAAGATGGCAGAGCCGATGGCGATGGGCAGCGCGATGAGCGTGGAGAGCACCATGACCGCAAACGAGGTGACGATCAGGGGCAGGGCGCCGGTATAGGGCAGGCCGTTTTCGGCTGTGTTGGCCAGGTCCCACTTGGTGCCGGTGAAAAACTCGACGACCGAGACGCCGTCCTTGACAAAAGCCGAGAGGCCCTTTTGGGCGACCATAAAGATGAGCGCGGCAACGACAAGCGTCACGAGCGCTACGCACGCGCCCGTGACGCCCAGGCCCACGTTCTCAAGGTCGCGCTTTGGCAGCTGTTTTGCCATTGCAAACCTTTCCGGGGCGATTACTTATTTAGCAGAGACCTTGCCGCTGGCGTCCTTGACGACCTTCATGGCAGAGACGGGGATGAAGCCCTGCTCCTCGACGAGCTTGCCCTGGACGTCGTCGGAAAGCATGAACTCCAGGAAGGCCTTGGTGGCCTCGTCGGCGTCCTTGGAGCAGTACATGTGCTCGGTAGCCCAGATCTTGAAGGAGTCATCAGTGACATTCTTGCTCTTGGGCTCGACGCCCTCGACCTTGATGGCGTTGAACTTGGAGTCATCGAAGTGCGAGAAGTCGAGGTAGGAGATGGCGTTATCGGTGCTGCCCATCTGAGTCTGGACGTCGCCGGACTTGTCGAGCTCGGCGTCGCCCTTAAAGTCGACGGCCTCGTCGCCAAAGACGGCGGCCTCGAAGGTGGCGCGGGTGCCGGAGCCGGCCTTGCGGTTGAGGACGACGATGGTGGCGTCGTCGCCGCCGACCTCCTTCCAGTTGGTGATCTGGCCAGAGAAGATGCCCTTGAGCTGCTCGAGGGACAGGTCGTCGACCGTCACGTTCTTGGAGACGACGGGACCCATGCCCACGACGGCAACCTCGTGGTCGACGAGGTTCTTGACCTGGTCGGCCTCGAGCTTGGTCTCGGCGAAGACGTCGGAGTTACCGATGGTGACGGTGCCTGCGGCGACAGCGGTCAGACCCTTGCCCGAACCGTTGCCCGAGCCGGAAACGGAGACGTCCGGGTTGGCATCCATGAACTTCTCGGCAGCAGCCTCGACGAGAGCCTGGAACGAGGAGGCACCGTCGTAGGTCACCTCGCCGGAGACGGACTCGGCAGTAGCAGCGGCGCTACCCTTGTCGGCGGCGTCGGATGCGCCGGAGCCGCCGCAACCAACGAGACCGAGACCGACGATGCTGGCAAAACCACCAGCGAGGCCGAGGAACTGACGACGAGAATAAGCCTGATCGAGCATGATCTTCCTTTCATACATGCGACTCGCGGGCACCCTGCCCGCTTTGCTGTTTGGAAAGATACGACCCCGACCGGGCAGCGCCCGCGCCAACTGCGGTTTTTTACGGGCATCTGATAGACCCTTACCGCAAGCTCTGTCCAGCCTTTACAAACGGATAACAATCCAGCGCCGAACATGGCGCACCTTTTACACCAAAGGAACGTCCCCAATGACTACCCCACCGCAACAGAAAAAGCCCGGGCCGAAGCACCGGGCTCGTAATGCAAGTTTGTATCCAAGCAGGATATAGGGGTTTCCCAGGTGCCCGAGATTGCCCCGAAAGAGGAGCGCCGCGTACTT
>CABTZA010000089.1 GCA_902489225.1 uncultured Collinsella sp. | reverse complement strand
TGGGGTCGGAGGGATCGTCGAATAGGCCCACGGCAACGGGCTCGTTGGTGAGCGCACGGAAGGTGAGCGGGCCCACAAACTCCGTGGCATGCTCGCTCATAACGACCTTGACGCGCGCGCCGCGCTTTTGCAGCAGGCGCACGATATTGCACGACTTATAGGCGGCGATCCCGCCGGTAATGCCCAGCAGGATCGTTTTTCCCTCAAGTTGCATTGAATTGTTGGGTGCCGCCGTCATCATTTAAGCTTCCTTGCTGGGAAGCACCAGCAGGCGGTGGCAATACGGGCAGTGCGCGATCTCGCTACCGTCGTGGTTGAGATCGCTCATGGACGATGCCTGCAGCGCGGTATGGCAGACCGTGGGGATGTTGCCCTGAATGGTCTCGACGGCCAGGCCACGGAACTGCTTGAGCAGGCGCTCGTAGTCGGTGAGCACGTCGGTCGGCAGCGTAGCGGCAAGGGCGG
Organism: uncultured Collinsella sp.; assembly: GCA_902489225.1. Taxonomy (GTDB): domain Bacteria; phylum Actinomycetota; class Coriobacteriia; order Coriobacteriales; family Coriobacteriaceae; genus Collinsella. The sequence goes on along the minus strand of CABTZA010000089.1, from coordinate 7,282 downwards.
TGCGCTCCTTGGTGGCGGCGTCAATCTGGGCCTGGAGGTCGGCGGCCTTGGCACGGGCGGCCTTGGTATCTGCTTTCACGCCCTCCTCGAACTTGGCGATGATGGCCTGCGCGCGGGCCTCGCGGTCGAGCGCCTCCTTATGGGCGACAACGACGTCCTTGCGGGTGTGCTCGATCTTGTCCAGACGCTTTGCCAGGGTGGCAAGCTCATTCTCCAGGTCCTGCACCTCGCGGTAATCAGAGCCGTCGACATGGCGCTTCTTGGCGGCCTCGATGGCGTTATTGGTCTGGATCTCGGTGGTGTTGAGATCGTCGAGCTCAATGTCCAGATCCTTGCGCTGGGCGTAGAGCTTGGTCATTTCGGACTTGAGCTTCACATAGGTCTTGCGCTTGGAAGCGAGCTCCTTGAGCACCGGCATATTGGCAAGTTCGCTCTTGTTGCGGGCGAGCTCCAAATCGATCTGTTGCAGCTTGAGTAGCGTAGCGCCGGCGCTCATAAGTTCTCTCCTTTTGTCACAGTCCACCATTGGCAAGGGTTCAGTATTTTAATCGCATGACGGGGGTCGACCCCGGCGTCAACTGCAGAGTTCATCAATATATCAACGAACGGGTCTTCGGAGCGGTCGTGGCCGAGCAGAATCACGCTTAGGCCACGCAAGGCAAGGTCCTGCGCCACGTGGTAGCCGGCCTCTCCGGTCGCAATAGCATCTGCGCCCGCGGCGATGGCAAGCTCACCAAAATCTCCCAGGGAGCCGCCCAGAATGGCGATGGAGCGGCATGGGCGATCGGCGTCGCCCCACACGCGCGGATCGCTTTCATAGGCCGTGGCGGCGCGTGCGGCAAGGTCGCGCAGGCTGCAGGGGTTGCGGAGGGTCGCGAGTGCGCCCAGACCGGTGAGCCCAGGCTCGTTCACATGCTCCAGCGAGCTCATGGGCTCAGCGCCCAGCAACTCACTCAGGCGAACGCGCGCTTCGTGCGAGCGGTCCAGGTTGGTGTGAAGCGAGATGATGCTCACGCCGCAACGAGCCGCCTCGTATAGTGCAGCGCTGCACTGGGGACGCGCGGAATCGGCCGGACAAAAGGCCTCGGGCGCCTTGATATAGATGGGATGATGCGTCAGCAGCACGTTGGCGCCGGCCTCGAGAGCGCGGCGCACGTTGGCCTCGGTCGCGTCGAGTGCGCAGGCAACACCGGTGATCTTTGCAGCGGGATCTCCCACAGATAGCCCAACATGATCCCAGCCCTCGGCGTCCGCCTTGGGGTAGCGCGCCAGCAGCACACGTTCAAGCTCGGCGACAATCATGCGGCACCTACGATCGAGAGCAGCGTCTGGGCAAAGTCGTCCAGGTCGGCAGGATTCACGCGGTCATCAAACGAGATACGCAATGCGCCGAGAGCCTGCTCTCGACCAATGCCCATGGCGCTGAGTACGTGGCTCGGGTCCATGCTGCCGCTCGAGCAAGCCGATCCGGCCGAAACCTCAAAGCCGGCGGCATCGAGCTTGATGATGAGCTCCTCGGAGTCCATGCCGTCGACGTAGATCGAAACCATACCCGGCAGACGATCTGCCTGCGCATAGTCGCCCATCGTGGCGTGAATGCGAGGATGGGCCGTAAGCGTGGCGTAGAGCTTGTCGGACAGGGTCTGCAGCGTCGCACGCTCCCGGCCCACATTCGGCAGCAACACGGAAGCGGCAGCGGCAAAAGCCAGCTGCGTGCGCAGATCCTGCGTACCGGCGCGACGGCCGGCTTCCTGTCCACCGCCAAAGATGCGCGGACGCAGCGGCGTGCGGTGCTTAAGGTAGAGCGCACCGGATGCCACGGGGCCACCGATCTTGTGCGCGGCAACGGTCATGGCATCGACGCCCAGCTCGGTGACATCGAGCGGAATATGCAAGTAGCCCTGGATGGCATCGGTGTGAAACAAGGCGCCGGCAGCATGTGCGGCGGCGGCCAGCTCACGGATGGGCTGCACCATGCCGGTCTCGTTGTTGGCGACCATAATGCTCACGAGCGCAACGTCGTCGCCGAGCAGCTCGACAAGCGTGGCAGGCTCTATGTAGCCCGCGCGGCAGGGCTGCACCAAGTCGACGGTAAAGCCGGCGGCACGCAGCAGCGGCAGGTTGTCCAGAATCGAATCGTGCTCGATGGCCGAAACGATTACGCGATCGCGCTTGCGATCGCGCTGACGAGCGCCCTCGGCAAGACCGAGCAGCGCCAGCTGGTTGGCCTCGGTACCGCCGTTGGTAAGGATGATCTCGGACGGGCGAACGCGTGCGCCAAAGCTACGGGCGATCTCGCGACGGGCAACTTCCAGGCGTGCGGCGGCCTTGCGGCCAAGCGAGTGCAGCGAGTTGGGGTTGACGCCGGCAAGCTCGCTGTTGTCGTACTCGCGCTGCGCAAGGAGCGCCTCGGCGCGCATGGGCGTCGAGGCGGCATAGTCAAGATTCACGGGTATGCGGTTTTGACCTGCGGTCATAAGGGTTTATGCCTCCTGTGCTGCCTCATTGCCCAGCTTCTGCAGCAGCGCAACCTCGGCGGCGGGATCTTCGGACTTAAATACGGCGGAGCCGGCTACGAGCACGTTGGCGCCGGCCTTGACGACCTCGGCAATGTTTTTGGAAGAGATACCGCCGTCGACCTCGATGAGGGGCGAAACGCCGTGGCGCTCGCACATGGCCGTAAGCTCGTGCAGTTTGGCGATGGTGCCGGGGATAAAGCTCTGGCCGCCAAAGCCAGGGTTCACGCTCATCAGCAGCACCATATCGACAACGTCGATGATGCTCTCGAGTACGCACACGGGGGTGGCGGGGTTGAGCACCACGCCGGCCTTGACGCCGCGCTGCTGCAGATGGGTGAGCGTGCGGTGCAGGTGCGTGGAAGCCTCGTAGTGCACGGTGATCATGTCGGCACCGGCGTCGGCGTACCAATCGACCGTCTCGTCGGGGTTCGACACCATCAGGTGCGCATCGACCGGAACATCGGTGGAGCGCTTGACGGCCCTAAGGATGTCAACGCCAAAGGTCAGGTTGCCGGTAAAGTGACCGTCCATGACGTCGAAGTGCACGTAGTCGGCGCCGGCAATCTTGTCGAGCTCGCCCTTCAGGTTGGCCATGTCGGCCGAGAGGATGGACGGAGCGATTTTGATGGAACCCATGGTAGTAGCCTTTCTGCGCTAGTCGGCGAGTCCGTAGAACTCTTGAGAGGGGACGCGGTCGGTGAGAATCTCGAGCGCCCTATCCAAAGTAACACCTTTGTAGAGCGTTTGCTCCACGGCAAAGGTGAGCGGAATGTCTACGCCCAGTGAACGGGCGAGTTCGCTGACACTGCGGGCCGCGACGGCACCCTCGACCACCATATGCGTGCGGGCCTGGTACTCGTCGAGCGACACGCCGTGGGCAAACTCGAAGCCAAAGGTGCGGTTGCGCGAATGCTCGGAGGTGCAGGTGGCGATAAGGTCGCCCATGCCGGCAAGTCCCATGCAAGTCATGGCCTGACCGCCGCGGGCGTGCACCAGGCGGCTGATCTCTGCCAGGCCGCGCGTCATGATAAGAGCAAGCGTGTTGTCGCCCGCACCCGAGCCGGCGGAGATGCCGCATACGATAGCGATGACGTTTTTCATGGCGCCGCAGACCTCGACGCCCGTCATGTCCTGCGACAGGTAGATGCGGAAGGCCGTGGAAAGCAACAGCTCCTTAAAGGTCTCCCCCACCTGCTGGTCTTCACTGGCGATGACGGCGGCCGAAAGCCCGCCGCGGCAGATTTCCTCGGCATGGTTGGGGCCCGAAAGCGCCGCCACGCGCGACTCGTTGCCGATCTCGCTGGCGATGACCTCGCTCATGAGCAGGCCGGACTCGGGCTCGATGCCCTTGGTGAGGCACAGAACCGGCGTCTCGTCCGCGATGAACGGCGCCGCCTGGTGGCAGACGTCGCGCAGGTGCGTCGAAGGCACGGCAAAGATGATGGCTTCGACGCCGTCGAGCGCCTGGGCGAGCTCGGTCGTGGCGACAACGTTTTCCGGCAGCACGTAGTCCACCAGATAGCGGGGGTTGCGATGCTCACCGTTAATGCCGGCGGCCGTCTGCTCGCTATGGGCCCACATGGTCACGCGCTCGGCTCGCGCGGCGGCAAGGCCGGCGACGGCGGTTCCCCAGGAGCCGGAACCAATCAGCGCAACATTCATGACTCTCTCCTACTTATCGTCGGGCTCGGTGACGCGCTTGGTAAACGAGAGCTTGGACTCCTTACCGGTCATGAGCTTTTTGATGTTCGCGCGATGGGCCCACACCACGGTGATGCCGATTAGCGCCATGCAAAACTTGAGGCCCAGGCTGCTGTACGGAAAGACCGCGCAGGCAGCGATGGGAAGACCGATGGCGGCGGCAAGTGAGCCCACCGACACGTACTTGGTGATGGCAACGGCCACGATAAACATGCCCAACAGCGAAAGTCCGATGGGCCAGTACCAGGCGAGGATGACGCCCAGGCCCACGGCGATACCCTTACCGCCGTGGAAGTTAAGGTAGGGCGAGAAGATGTGGCCCCACACGGCAGCCAGGCAAATGACGCCGAGCATCCAGTCGCCAGCGGCTCCGGGAGCCATGATGCTCACAGGGAAGCCATAACCCACGCTCGCGATGAGCGGACGCGCGATAAGGACGCAGATGGCGCCCTTAAGGCAGTCGAGCAGCAGCGTGAGCGCGGCCACCTTGGGGCCGGCCACGCGCAGCGCGTTGGTGGTGCCGATGTTGCCGGAGCCCGCCTTGCGAATGTCGATGTGGTTGAACACGCGGCCCAAGATCAGGCCAAACGGAATCGCTCCGATAAAGAACGAAACCACGGCGCAGATGGCGGTCAGCAGAATCGGATTATGCATCCTTTTGCTCCTTCTTCCTAAAGAAGAGTCGAATGGGAGTGCCAGCAAAATCGAACGTGGAGCGCATGCGGTTCTCTACGTAGCGCTGGTAGGTGTCGTTGACCAGGTCGCTATGGTTGACGAAAAACGTGAACGTCGGCGGGTTGACGCCCGTCTGGGTCACGTAGTGCATGCGCAGGCGGCGCTTGCCGTCCACCACGGTGTGACCAAACTCGCGCAGGTCGGTGAGGAACGTGTTGAGGCGCGAGGTGCTGATCTTCTGCGAGCGTGTCTTTTCGGCGGCGTCGACCATCGCCCAGATCTTCTCGACGCTGCGGCCAGTGAGGGCCGAGATGCGCAGGTACTGGGCCCAGGGAGCCATGACGCCCAGACGGCGGTCGATGGTCTCCATGCAGGCCTCGCGCTTGCGCTCATCGTCGAGCAGGTCCCACTTGTTGAGCAGCACCACGATGGCGCAGCCGCGCTCGATGGCCAAGCCCATGACCTTCTGGTCCTGCTCGGTGACGCCCACGGAGGCGTCGACGACGAGCAGCGCTACGTCGGCGCGGTCGATGGCGCGCAGGCCGCGGACCATGGAGTAGTACTCGATGTTCTCGTACACGGTGCTCTTCTTGCGAATGCCCGCGGTGTCGACCATGCGGTAATGCTTGCCGTTGCGCTCCACGACCGTATCGATGGCGTCGCGCGTCGTGCCGGCAATGTTGGACATGATGGAGCGGTCGGCACCCAGGATGCGGTTGAACAGCGACGACTTACCGGCATTGGGGCGGCCGATGATGGCGACGTTCAGCGCGTCGGGGAACTCATCGGCGACCTCGTCCTCTTCCTCGGGAAGCAGAGCGACGATGTCGTCGAGCAGGTCGCCCGTGCCATGGCCGTGAAGGGCCGAGAGCGGCGTGGGCTCGCCGATGCCGAGCGAATAGAACTCCCAGATGCTGTCGTTCTCGCGATCGGGGTTATCGAGCTTGTTCACCAGCAGAAAGACCGGCTTGTCGCAGCGCTTGAGCATGCGTGCGACCGACTCGTCCTCCTCGGTGACGCCGGTGCGGCCGTCGACCACAAACAGGATGACGGCGGCTTCCTCGGCGGCGGCGAGCGCCTGGTCGCGGATGGACGTGGCAAAGACGTCGTCGCTCTTGAGCGGCTCGATACCGCCCGTGTCGACGATGGTGAACTCGCGGCCGTTCCAATCGGCCGTGTGATACGAGCGGTCGCGCGTGACGCCGCGGGACTCGTGGACAATGGCGTCCGAGGTTTGGGCCAGGCGGTTAACGAGCGTGGACTTGCCCACGTTGGGGCGTCCGACGACGGCGACGATAGGTTTCATCTGCTCTCCTTTAATGGGTAGGGTCAGTGGAATTAGTAGAGTCGGCAGGCACAATGCCAAGGATGTGCTCCAGGGTATCGAGCAGCTCATGCGGCATGGTCGACACCACATGAACCTCGGCGCCGCGACTGGTAAGGCTTGCGAGTAAATCGTCACGATGATACTCGTCAAGCGTCATGCCGTCAGCGTTGAACATGAGCTTAGGCACAAAGAGCATAACCCCCGACAGATCTTGCGGCAGCTGCTCCAGGATGTCGCTCGCGGCGATGAGGCCGGTCACGTCCACGTTGCCGCCGAAGTAGCGGTTTTTGATGGCCGTGACGGTGCCGGAAAGGCCCTGTGGAGACTCCACGAAGCGGGCCACGGTATCGCGTGCGCTGGCGCCCGAGAGGCACAGCAGACGCTGGCCACGGGCGGCGATTGCCTCGCGAACGCGACGCAGGCGTTCGGCATCGGCGGACAGCACGTCATCGGTCTCGTCCAGATACGAGCGGATCATACCGATACCGTCGTAGTACTGCGGGTAACCGTCGTAAAAGTCCGCCTCGGGAGGATCGATGCCGGCGTCCAGATAGAACTCGTCGCTCATCTGGAAGGTGTGGCGGCCAAAGCGCTCATAGGCGCGGTCCTGGAACGGTCGTATCATGGCAATGGTTTCGCGCGCCAGCTCGGGCTTGTCGCTGTATGACCAGCTAAAGCGGTTTTGGTGCTTGGTAAAACCGAGCGGCACAATGCCCAGGCTTGTGATCTGCTCGTGCTCCTCGCAAAAGCGCAGAGTCTTTTCCAGCTCCTCGCCGTCGTTCATGCCGGGGCACAACACGATCTGCGCGTGAATCTCGATGCCGGCGGCCATGATGGCCTTGAGTACGTCCATGCCCCGCTGGGCGTTGCGGCCCATCATACGACGGCGGACGTCTGGGCTCACGGCGTGGACCGACACGTTCATGGGGCTCATGTTGCGCTGGATGACGTTTTGCACGTCCTCGTCGGTGAGGTTCGTAAGCGTGACAAAGTTGCCTTGCAAAAAGCTTAGGCGATAGTCGTCGTCGCGAATATAGAGCGTGGAGCGGCCGCCCTTGGG
>CABTZA010000088.1 GCA_902489225.1 uncultured Collinsella sp. | reverse complement strand
TCTTTCATCCTGCGGAGTGTCCGCGAAGGTTAGCCCTCAGATCCTGCTACGGCTACGTCCTCGGATTGTGTGGGCGGATGAAGGACGTAGTTGGCCGGGTATTCCGTCCCTTTCGCTGTTTCGCGGCTTTGCCGCGAAACCTCGCGCCACTTTGGGGATGGATGGGGGACTTGGCTGTTGCCGCCTTTTCGGAGCCTTTCTTTATTCCTTATGCTGGATGAAAAGCCCCTTGTTTTTGCAGGGGTGCATACTCGACTTATAAGTGCATAGAATCTCGTATAGCGCGAGTAAGATATTGCGCTGTCCGTTTTGTGTTTAGCAGAGATGTAGTTTGCATAATCCGACATAATCCTCGCTGCATTTAAATAAAGTTGCACGTAAATGGCGTAGATATGTCTGAGCTGGTGTTCTGTACGCTGAGCGGACAAAAACGACCGTTCACCGTTCCGCTATTTTCAAAATGAATAAAATGAGGGATAAAGAGAATATAAACCTTAATAAACTCGCGTATCGCACGGACGCGGGTTATTAATGGGTTGTAGGCCTTTTACAGAAAGGATTCCAGCAATGTCTAAGCCTCTTGGCAAGCCCGATCGTATTGTCGTCGCCCTTGGCGGCAACGCCCTCGGCAACAACCCCGTCGAGCAGATCGAGGCCGTGAGCAACACCGCCCACGCTCTCCTTGGTCTCATCGAGCAGGGTAACGAGATCATCATCACCCACGGCAACGGCCCGCAGGTCGGCATGATCCAGAACGCCTTCGCCGCTGCCCACGATGCCATCGGTACCCCCGAGATGCCGCTGCCCGAGTGCGGCGCCATGTCCCAGGGCTACATTGGTTATCACCTGCAGCAGGGCATCGGCCGCGAGATGCACAAGCGCTATAAGCGTTGGCACGCCGCCACCGTCGTCACCCAGATCGAGTGCGACCCCGATGATCCCGCGTTCAAGAACCCGACCAAGCCGATCGGCCCCTTCTACACCGAGGAGCAGGCCAAGGAGTTCATGGCCGAGGATCCCTCCAAGGTCTTCGTCGAGGATTCCGGCCGCGGCTGGCGTCGCGTCGTCGCTTCCCCCGATCCCAAGAAGATCGTCGAGGCTGACTCCATCCTCAACCTGCTCGACAACGAGTTCATCGTCATCGCCTGCGGTGGTGGCGGCATCCCCGTCGTCCGCGACTACGAGAACAAGGGCTGCTACAAGGGCGTTCCCGCCGTCATCGACAAGGACCTGGGCGGCGAGCTGCTGGCCGAGGACTGCGACGCCGACGTTCTGTTCCTGCTGACCGCCGTTGAGCATGTCGCCATCAACTTTGGCAAGCCCAACCAGGAGGAGCTCGAGGACCTCACCGCCGACGAGGCCGAGCGCCTGGCCGACGAGGGCCAGTTCGGCAAGGGTTCCATGGAGCCCAAGGTTCGCGCTGCCATCAAGTTCGCGCGTTCTCGCAAGGGCCGCACCTGCATCATCGGCGCTCTAGACAAGGCCGCCGAGACCATGGCCGGCCTCTCCGGTACCCGCATCCACGAGTAGTCTCTACTCTGTTGACTCTCTCGTGGGCGCCAGGCAAAGCGCCCACAAACTAGCCTCTCTTCATGAGCCCCGCGGTCCGCTCCGACTGCGGGGCTTTTGCTATTCACCTAGTCATTGGGGACAAACCCGGCACTTGGGGACGGTCCTTTCCTGCCGGCAGCTTGGGACAGTCCTTAATAGTCATTGGGGACGTTCTTAAACGACTAGCCAAACAAGAACGTCCCCAACGACTACTCATTTAAGTCTGTCCCCAATGACTGCCCAATGGCTGGGAAGGCGCATCCCACACCGACGCATTGCCTTCGGGCCCTCTCCCCAGGCTCTCCATAGCTCAGCTGGACTCCCCGCAACCTGTTCCGAGTTGGCGGAACGAGCGCGACGTGGAGTGTCATTCTTTACCGCGTTAGACTAGACGCAGGGAAAGGAGGAGGACATGGATGCTCGCGTCAAGCAGCTTGTAAATATGATCGAGGACGCTCAGCCTGTCGCTGTCGCGGTACTTGCCAAGCGTCTCGAGGTAAGCGAGCGCGCCGTGAGAAACTATATCCATCGCGCAAACGACAACCTTGCAGGGGTTGCACGCATCGTTGGCAGCAAGGGGCAGTATCGTATCGATGTTGCACGTGCAGATGAGCTTGCTCGCTTGCTAGACGGTGCGGCTCTGGCCCATCCGGGCATTCCTGATACGCGCGACGGCCGTGTGTCCTTCCTTCTTAACGACCTCCTCATGCGGTCCCAGTGGGTGACGATTGAGGAGTATGCGGATTTACTCTACGTTTCGGCGCGAACTCTGTCCAATGACATGCGTCTGGTAGAGCAGAAACTCGCCCAATTTGACTTAACGCTCGAAAAGCGCCCACGCTACGGAATCCGCGTTGCGGGCGGGGAGTCGCAGCGGCGCCTGTGCCTGGCCTCGCTGGTGAGGCCCGTGTTGCCCGACACCGACGATGCAAAGCTCGCCGAGCGCCTGCGGGCCATCGCCGCATGTGTGGACGATGCTCTGACGGCCTCGCCCGTCACGGTGAGCTCGCTGGCATCCCGCAATCTCATCATGCATCTTTACATTGCTCTTGGCCGCATCGAGCAGGGCTGCTATGTCCCAGCTGCAGAATCGGACGTTCAAAAACTGGAGGGAACGCGCGAATACGCCGCGGCTTTCCAGATTGCCGCAAACATCAAGGATGCCCTGGGCGTGAGCATGCCCCGAGAAGAGGTTGCCTTTATCGCAATCCATTTGCTCGGCAGGGGCACGGGCGTGCCCGAGAAGGGCTCTGCCGTTATCTCGGACGAGATGTGGGAGATTGCTTCCGAGATGGTACGTGCGGTCAACGATGAGTTTAGGTTTGACTTTAGCGGCGATCTTGAACTTCGCATGAACCTTGCTCGGCATATCGGCCCTCTGGGCTATCGCCTTGAATATCACATGCATATGGATAACCCCATGCTGTCCGATATCAAGACGAGGTTTCCGTTGGCCTATTCGATGGCAGCTGGCACCTCGCAGGTACTCGAGCGTCATTTTGGCAGCCAGCCCTCTGATGAAGAGCTCGGCTACATCGCCATGGCATTTGCCCTGGCCCTCGAGCAGCAAGCCGACCAGCCGCGTCGCAAACGCATCCTGATCGTGTTCGCCTCGGGAGCGGGAAGCGCCCGTATGCTCGAGCACCAGTACCGCAAGCAGTTTGGCATGTATATCGATTCGATTGAGACATGCGATGTCGCCCGCGTGGGAACGTTCGATTTTTCGCATATCGACTACGTGTTCACAACGGTGCCGCTCAACGTCAAGTTGCCCGTGCCCGTCCGCGAGGCCGATTTCTTCTTGGAGACGAGCGATGTCAACGCTATCCGCAAGGTGCTGAGCGACGACACTGCGCAATCGGACTCCGTGAGCTCTTTCTTTAGCCGTGCCCTGTTCTTCAACCGCGTTGAGGCGTCGTCGAAGCAGGCCGTTCTCCGATATCTCTCCGAGCGCGCCGTCGAGAGCGGCCGTGTCGATGCCCAGTTTGCCCAAGAGGTCGCCGAGCGCGAGAGCGCGAGCGCCACCTCGTTTGGCAATGGGGTAGCCATGCCCCATGGGATGCATCCCTTGAGCGCCGAGGCCTTTGTTACCGTGGGCCTGCTCGAACATCCCATTCTTTGGGACGAATACGGCCATGAGGTCGATATCGTCTTTATGGTGTCGTTTGCCCGGTCGGGCGGCGATGAGGCGCGGATCTTGAGCTCACTGCTCGCCGAGATCTTTATGGACCGCCAGGGGGTCGAGCGCCTACGCGAGCGCCGGTCCTGGCATGAGCTGATGGCGCTTGTGCAAGCGCATACGGCTTAAGACTTCTTTTGTCGATGACCCTGTCAGTCTACCTGCAATAAACCTCGAGGATTGCGGGCGGGAGATAGGCGTTTCGAATATTCAAGTACAAACCAAACATCACGGGAGAGGAGACCGTTATGGACGATCAGGGAACCGAGATGGTTTCGTTTCAGCTGGTCGCTGCAGCGGGAGAGGCACGCAGCCTTGCCTTCGAAGCCCTTGAAAAGGCAAAGGCGGGGGATTTTGACGCCGCCGCCAAACTCATGAAGCAGTCAAAGGATGCGGGAATCAAGGCTCACCACATCCAAACGCAGCTGCTTTCGACTGAGGCAGCGGGCGAGCATCTGTCGGTGGATGTGTTGCTGGTCCATGCTCAGGACCACCTCATGTGCTCCATGCTTGCTCAGGAGCTCGTGCAGGAGCTGATCTGCCTGTATGAGCGCACTGCAACCAAGAACGCCTAGCGGCGTGCGGTGACTATCCAACCAATCAATGCGAAGGGAATCCCTTATGAAGATCCTTCTTGTTTGCGCAGCTGGTCTGTCTACAAGCATTCTGATGAAGAAACTCGAGAAATATGCGGAGCAAAACGGCATCGAGCTCGATATCGATGCGGTGGGTATCGGCGAGTATCAGGAGACGTGCGCCAATTATGACGTGCTGCTCTTGGGGCCGCAGGTGTCCTACCAGCTCAACACCGTCAAGCAGGGGAGCGGTAAGCCGACCGCGGTCATCCCCGCACAGGACTACGGCATGGGCAACGCCGCCAACGTGCTGGCACTCGCCCAGTCGCTGTTGGGTTAGGAGGCAACCATGGAGAAGTTCATGACCCTGCTTCAGGAAAAACTGACCCCTATCGCCAATTTCTGCGGCACCGAGCGCCACTTTGCCTCCATGCAAAAGGGCTTTATGAGCGCGATCAGCTTCATCTTGGTATCTGCCGTCTTTATGATCCTCGCCAACCCGCCGGTCACGGCCGACCTGGTGGCGCAGGGCGGGTTCTGGTCCGTCTTTGGCCCTTGGCTCGATTTTGCCACGGCCAATAAGCTCACGCTGCTCATTCCCTTCAACATGACGATGGGCATACTGTCGGTGATCGTGACGTTCGCAATCGCCTATAACCTGGCGGGCACCTACAAGATGCCCAAGCTTAACGCCGGCATGACCTCGCTGGTGATGTTCCTGATCGCCGCGGCGCCGTCGTCCTACTACCAGCTTGCTGACGAGTCCGTGCTCCAGGCGGTCCCCTGCACCTATCTGGGTGCGCAGGGCCTGTTTACCGCCATCATCGTTGCCTTGGTCTCCGTCGAGGTCACGCGCTTCTGCCAGACCAAGGGCATCACCATCAAGATGCCCGATGGCGTGCCGCCGTTTTTGTCCGAAACCTTTGGCGCCATCGTACCTATGCTCGCCAACATCCTCATCTTCTTTGGCGGCAACCTGCTGATCCAGATGATCGATCCCGCGCTGTCCATCCCCTCGGTTATCGAGAAGCTGCTCGCTGCCCCGCTTTCCGTCGCAGTTGACTCTGTGCCCGGCGCACTGCTTATCTGCTTCATGACGCTGCTGTTTTGGTGCTTTGGCGTCCACGGCAACATGATCGTAATGCCCATCACCGCCCCGGTCACGCTTGCCGCCTTTGCCGCCAACGCCTCGCTCTATGCTGCCGGGCAGCCGCTTGAGTTCCACCCGGCGCTCATGTCGTTGGCCATCAACCTCATCGGCGGCACGGGTAATACGTTCTCTTTTGTGGCGCTCTGCGCGTTTAGGGCAAAGTCGCAGCAGCTCAAGGCATTTGGCAGGGCATCGATCGTGCCGAGCTTCTTCCGTATCTCCGAGCCCGCGATCTTCGGCGCGCCCATCATCTTCAACCCGATCCTCATGATTCCGTTTGTGCTAGGCGGCATGATCTCGGCCCTGCTGTATTGGGGTGCGGTCTCACTGGGTCTTGTCTCTAACTTCTACATCTTGGTGAGCGGCACGTTCCCCATCTTCGTTCAGGGCTTTGTCCAGTGCCTCGACCCGCGCATCTGGGTGTTTACGATCGTTTTGATCGTGGTCATGGCTGTGGTCTGGTACCCGTTCTTTAAGGTGTACGATAACCAGCTCCTGGCTCAGGAGCAGGAGAACGCCGCGGCAGCTTCTGCCGAGGATGCTGAGTAGCATGAGTTACTTTGACAGAACGTCTGCCGCCGGTATGCCCGAGGGCTTTTTGTGGGGTGGTGCCCTCGCCGCCAACCAGGCCGAAGGGGGCTGGAACGAGGGCGGCCGCGGCATGTCGCACTCCGACCTGATCCCACAGGGTTCCGACCGCTGGGATGTAATGTTTGGCAGGCAAAAGCCCGTGGACGATCCGGACAGGCTGTATCCATGCCGCTGGGGCAACGACTTCTTCCATCATTGGCACGAGGATGTCGAGCTCTTTGCCGAGATGGGCTTTAAGTGCCTGCGTCTTTCAATTTGCTGGAGCCGTATTTTTCCCACAGGGATGGAGACCGAGCCCAACGGCGAGGGCTTGGAGTTTTACCGTCAGGTATTCGAGGCGCTGCGCGAGCATGGAATCGAGCCGCTTGTGACGCTGTCGCACTACGACTATCCGTTGGCTCTGGTCGAGCGCTATGGTGGCTGGCAAAGCCGAGAGATGATCGAGCGGTATGCGCACTACGTCGAGACCGTCGGACGCGCGTACCAGGGCCTCGTGCGTTATTGGCTTACGTTCAACGAGATCAACAGCGTGGCGCTGTCCTATCTCAACGCGGGTGTCACGCTCGAGGATGAGCGTGACCGTGCAGCCGTGACCGCGGCGTTCTCGCACCATATGTTTATGGCGAGCGCTCGCGCTGTCGAGATTCTGCACAAGATCGATCCTGCAAACAAGGTGGGTTGCATGGTCGCTGCCGGTGCGACCTATCCGTACCGTTGTGCGCCCGAGGACGTATGGCTTGCGTATGAGGAGGACCGCGGCCGCTACTTCTACACAGACGTGATGGCTGCGGGCGCCTATCCTGCTTGGAAGCTGCGTGCACTCGAGAAAGAGGGTGTTCACGTGCCCTTTGAGCCGGGCGATACGGAGTATCTGGCAGAGCATACGGTCGACTTCATCTCGTTCTCGTACTATTGCTCGCGCTTGGTGTGCGCCGATGATCAGGTGATCGCCGAGAAGGCGGAGGGCAACGTGTTCCCGACGCTGCGCAATCCGTACCTCAAGGATAAAGAGACTGCCTGGAAATGGCAGATCGATGCGCTGGGTTTGCGCGTGACGCTTGCCGGCTACCACGATCGTTACCATCTTCCGCTCTTTATCGCTGAGAACGGTGTGGGCGGACTCGATGCGCTGGAAGACGGCAAAGTCCACGATGCGTATCATATTGATTACCTGCGAAGGCATATTCTTGCGCTGCGCGATGCAATTGTCGAGGACGGTGTTGACCTGATGGGATACACGCCGTGGGGCTGTATCGATTTGGTGTCGGCCTCGACGGGGCAGATGAAGAAGCGCTATGGCTTTGTTTATGTTGATGCCGATGATATGGGCAAAGGCACGTTCGATCGCTACCGAAAGGACAGCTTCTGCTGGTATCAAAAGGTCATTGCATCAAATGGCGAGGACTTGAGTTAACCCTTGCAAGCCTGCTGCCCCCGCGGCCCGTTTCGGCCGCGGGGGCTTTTGCTATTTACCTAGTCCCCGATGAGACCCTCATTCTGTGGGTAGTCATTGGGGACGTTCTTAAACGACTAGTCATTTAAGTCTGTCCCCAATGACTGCGGAAACCCGGCACCTGGGGACGTTCCTTTTAATATGAGCAGGACATTGTCAAGAGGCAAAATCGGGCCTGGCCCCAACGATATGGGGTCAGGCCCTCTCCCTATATCAACCCGTCCGCGGCGACCTCGGCGTGTCTTCCCGA
>CABTZA010000087.1 GCA_902489225.1 uncultured Collinsella sp. | reverse complement strand
CCGGCGCCAACGATTACCTCACCAAGCCGTTTCATCTGGACGAGCTTGCGGCAAGGATTCGCAGCCTTACCCTCAGGCGCTTTACACAAAGCGACATAGTTTTAACCTGCGGAAAGCTCAGCTTTGACACCAAGGCGCGCATCGCTTCTGTGGACAGCGAGGCTTTATCTCTTACGCGCAAGGAAACGGGAATCTTGGAATACCTGATGCTTAATCAGGGGCGACCGGTAAGCCAAGAGGAGCTTATCGAGCACGTTTGGGATAGCACCGTGAACAGCTTTAGCAACGCAACCCGCGTTCACATCTCGTCGCTCCGAAAAAAGTTGCGCAGCGCTTTGGGATACGACCCGATTCGCAATCGGATTGGAGAGGGCTACGTTATGGAGGATAGCGAATGAAAAGGCTTTCGCTGCAATGGCGCATAACGATCATGACGGCGCTGCTGACGTGTGCGGCGTGCGTGCTGACGAACTGCCTGGTCGGCTATACGGGTATGCGCTATATGGATGCCATCGGCAGTGACATCTCGGCCTTTAACGCTGCCGGCGCGGATTCGCCCCAGGTGTTCGACCCAACACAAGCAGCCCTCGATGACGAGGTCACGGTCGTCGTAAACGACGCACAAGAGTCTTTTGGCACGACAACCTGGTACATCACGGCTGGAGTCACACTCCTTGGCGGCGCGCTGGCATACTTTGTGAGCGGCCGTGCACTCAAACCGCTGCGGGCTTTTGCGGCCCAGGTTGAGCGCGTGCAGCCTGACAACCTAAGCGAAATTAAGCTCAGCGAAGATGTGCCCACCGAGCTACAACGATGCAGCGCCTCTTTCAACGACATGATTGCCCGTCTTTGCGAAGGGTTCTCTGCACAGCGTCAGTTTACCGGCAACGCCGCACACGAGCTGCGCACCCCGCTCTCCCTTATGCAAGCACAGATTGAACTATTCATCTCCGAGCACTCCGGTTTGCAACCCGAAACAGCCGAGCTGCTCGGCCTGCTACAAGAACAAACTGAGCGCATGTCTCGAATGACCAAGGTATTGCTCGAGATGAGCGAGCTCCGCAGCGTTCCTTGCGAGGACGATGTTGAACTCGGTCCCTTGTCCGAAGAGGTCCTCACCGACCTTGCGCCACTTGCCGAGAATAAGGGCATAGCCCTCAATTGTGCTGGAGACGCTTTAGTAATCGGGAGCGACACGCTCCTCTATCGGCTGGGGTTTAATCTGGTCGAAAACGCCATCCGTTACAGCCGCTCCGGCTCGACTGTCAACGTCTCCATCTGCGACAGCGACAGCCACGTGTTCCTGCGAGTCGAGAACCAGGGACCGGGAATACCCAAGCAGTACCGAGAAAGCATCTTCCAGCCGTTCTTTCGTCTAGACAAATCCCGCAGCAGGGCATATGGCGGCGCAGGACTCGGGCTAGCGCTTGTTTGGGAGATTGCAGCGCTTCACGGTGGCACGGTAGGGGTCGAAGCAAGTTCCGAGAACGGGACCACCATGCTCGTAAGCCTTCCAAAACGATCCGCAGCGTTAACCGAACAGTAAAACGAAAGGGGTCCCGAGCAACAGAGGTACAATTGCTGCATTGTTGCCACCCGATGGGAGATGGAAGATGGACTGCGATGGCTACCCGCGCATTCCCATGCCGTTGATGTGCACCGCCTTTGTGCCGGGGCAGATTGACGCTGCGGTTGCAGGCATTTCCGACCCCGATTCGCGCGCCATTGCCACGGCAGAAGCGCTGTACTTTCGCGGACAGGCCACCCTCGCTGCCAAGACGGCGCGCCCCTATCTTGACGCCACCGACCCCGCACTGCGCTATTCTGCATGCCTTATCTGCGGATATGCCAGTCTGTCGCTCAACCGTATCGCCGATGCCCGCCGTTGCCTTGCGGGCATCCTCGATACGCCAACTGACGAGGAATCGCCCGCCGTCCACGCCACGCATATCCTGTTCGCCTCGGCCGCGAGCGTCCTGCTGCACCTGCCTTCCCCGCATTCCGCCGAAGAGTTTTATCCGCTTGCGGCGCATCTGCCCGAAGGCCTGCGACTGTTCGCCAGCTACGTGATGGCGCATGCCCTATACCTGCGCGGCGAATATGGCCGCAGTCTGGGCATGGCGGAAAACGCCCTGATCATGAAACAGGGAAGTTATCCCATCTCGGAGCTGTTCCTGCACCTGTCGGCTTCCATGGCATGCATGAGCCTCAAGGACATCGACGCCGCAAAGGCACACTTCGGAGCCGCTTGGGACGTTGCGCGTCCCGACGGCCTTATCGAGCTCGTTGGCGAGCACCACGGCCTTTTGCAGGGGCTTATCGAGGCGTGTCTAAAAACGCAATACCCTGACGACTTCGCACGCATCATCGAGATTACGTATCGATTCAGCTACGGCTGGCGGCGCATCCACAACCCCGATTCGGGCGAGGACGTGGCCGACGATCTAACGACCACAGAATTCACCATGGCCATGCTCGCCTGTCGTGGGTGGACCAACGCCGAAATCGCACGCCATATGGGAGTATCGCCGGGCACCGTCAAAAACCGCCTATCAGGAGTGTATGCCAAGCTTGGTATCGGAACTCGCGCCGAGCTGGTTGCCCACATGTTGCGCTAGAGGCCAGACTACCCGGCATATCGAAAGCACCCCGGGGGCCTGACGCTTTCGCGCACTCAAATTGGACATTTTGGCCATCGAACGGCACTACCGCCACGGGGCGTCTTCTCGCAAAATTGGATTATTTCCACCGATACCTGCGGGATGGGAGCCAAAGATGCTTGATCGCCGTTCGTTACTTGTTGCCGGAGCATCCTCGCTGGCGAGCATTATGTTGCCGCGCGTGCCGGGAAGCGCAAATGCCTTCATATTGCCGTTCGCGCCCACCGAAGCCTATGCCGACGAAGAAGACCCCTTCAGGGTGCTCGTTCTCTCGCGCACCATGTTTGGTGTGGTCGTGGTCGACGTCGCCAACAAGAATACGCCCATCACGGGTGCCCAGGTCACGCTCGTGTCGCGTTATGCCGCGGGCAAGCAGCTCTCCGCCACTACCGACGACGAGGGCACGGCCATCTTTGAGGTCGCCCCTCTTGCGGAAGGCTACGTGGACGAGACGACGCTTCTCGACGCGTACGACTTTAACGGCGGCATCTCCATTAGCATGGCGGGCTACCGTGATGTCGAGATTCCCCTTGCGCGTATCCAGGGCGGCACCGCCATAACCGCGCCCACGCGTCCGCGCTCCGATGGCGAGCCGTACTTTCGACAGCTCACGTTCGACGAATGGGACATCCAGTACGCCGATGCCACGTTTATGGCAATGCCGAAGGACGACACGGCAAACGAGCGGCCCGATACGCACGCCTTTACCGTGCAGGCGCATCTGCCGCAGGGTGGACAGGCAACGCTACGCATCAACAAAGTGACGCCCGCCGCGGGCAGCTCATCCGAAACCGTCACGCAGATCGGCCAAGTCAAGGCCAGCGCACCGGGCGCGGATGATCTGGCGACGTTCACGCTCGAAGACAAGTTCCTCGATGCAGCGTCAAACCTTCTGGAGGAAGGATGCAAGTTGCGCTTTGCGCTCGACTACCAGGGCAAAACCTACACGCTCTCCTCCCCCATGGCCGTTGTCACCGCGCCGGCCGCAAAGGCGGAATCGGGCTCGACGACTATCATCCCCACCACCATGGACCAAGAGATCACCCCGTTTGATTTCCCCGCGGCGTTTCCCGGCATCGGCGGCAATAAGTTCACGTGCTGGATGCCCACATTTCCGATCCTCTTCGATTTCTCGTTTGCCGGGTACGTGCTGTTTGGCGGAGGATACAAACCAGCCAGCTATATGAACGATTCGGGCAACCCTGATCCGGAATACTGGAAGAAATCGCCGCGCGAGTCGGGCGCCAAGCAGGCAAACCGCTACCTCGACGAGATGGAGGGGAAGTGGAATCAATATAAGAGTATGAGTGCCGGTTCGGGCACCGATCCAAGAAACACCAAGCTGCTTCGTCACCACTGCACGCTGCTGTTTACGATGGATATCGCCACGCAGCTGTACGGATCGCTCGCCTACGACTGGGTGGGCAAAACCTGGGGCAACAACAACGATCCCGCATACGGCAATATTAAGGCCCTCTTCCAGGTAAGAACCGACCTCAATTGGACCGAGCAGTTTACCCTAGGACCGGTGCCGTTTTTCCTAAACGTCAACCCCTGGGTGCTGGCGAAGCTGGCGCTCGCCGTGGGTGCCCACACGCACGGCAGCGGCGCGGCGTTTTTTAAAAACATTTCGCTCGACTATTCAAACACGTCGGGCTCGTTCACCATCCAGATCGGGCTTGCCGTCACCTTTGGCGCCGGCGTTGCAGGCGTCGCTTCGTCTGCCGTGCGCGGCGCCGCATCCCTCACGCTGTTCATTGGGTATGAGAAGGCAGATGGACACCAGCTTCCGCGACTGCGCGTAGGTGCAGACGTCGATGTCGATGTGATACTCCAGTTTGTAATGTTCAAGTGGACCACCAAGGCTTGGTCGGGGTCGTGGCCCACACTCCTCGATTCGTGGAATATGTCGGTGAACAGTGGCAACCAGTATGTGCTCCAGCGCTCTGAGCTCGCATTGGGTGGAGATACGCCTTACACGCTGGATGCCCGCTTCGGCATGCCCGGCAACATCGAGGCGGGCGGCGTGCCGCAATTTATCGCATCGGCCACCATCGTCACCAACGCCGAGCTGCTCGCACGCGCCGAGGTTAAGGCCACTGCCGTAAACGCCGCGTCTGTCGTGCGCGATTGGGATCAAGCGGTCACGTGCATTGAGCTCGAGGCGGATGCAGAAAGCGACGACACGGGACAGATCGAGCATTTCGTCCATGCACTGATAGGGAACGACGAAAACGCCGCGCCGATGTACGAGTACACCTATATCGGGCAGGCGACGAACGCTGTTGCGGACCCCAACGCCAATTCTGCTGGTGTATCGGAGGACGAGCGTGGCGGCATCAAGCCCTCGAGCGACAACGTGCTGTTTTCCGGCGTGCTCAGCGAAGCTCACATGAAGCTGGCAATGATCGCCGGCGTAGAATGCCTGTTCCGTATCGCCTCGGTGCGCTACGGCGACAATGGCCGCTCGCGCCTGGTGGTGCACACAAAGGCAAACGGCACGTGGTCTGCCCCCATGCCCGTGGACTTCCCCCTTGGCTTTGGCGAGGGCGACGTGGAGCGCGACGGCATATTCGATTACGACTTCGACGTAGTGGAATATACGGACGGAAGAGAAAACCAGGACGCTTACGTGCTGCTGGTCTCGGGCGAGCGCCCCGACGGCGACAACACCCTTTTCGATACGGCAAGCACAGCCGGCATACTGTCCGTTGTGCGCCTGCGCATAAGCAACGACGGAGTTCACGTGGTGTCGCATACGTCATGGCGCAGCATCTCGCGCGGCCGCCTGCAAGAGGATGGCTACCATTGCCTGCAGTGCCCGCGCATCACGGTGGGCAAGACGCTGGTCGACGGGCGTCTGTCGGGTGCCTACCTCCACCGCCGCGGAACCACCGCAGAAAAGGCGCTCGGCAGCGAGGCAGAGGTTGCGCTGGAGTGCTTCACCCTGTGGTCGGACGTTTCGGGCGACAGCCTGACGTTCCGCCAAGTTCTCCGCTTTCCGCAAGCACCGTCGAGTATCGAGCTGGGCGCGCCCGAGAATATCAACGGCAAAATGGTGGTGCCCGTTGCGTACGAGACCGCAAACGGTTGCGGCTGCGCATCGTACGCCGTGATCGGCCAGTCTATCGCGGGCTGGGGCGTTATGTCGCCAGATGCCACAGTACCCCACGCGGTGCCGTGGCCGCAGCACACGGGCTTTTTGGCTACCGTCAACGAGCAACTGCAGCATATTACTTGGACGCGAGGCGCATCGGCATTTGCAACGCAGCCCGTGGGTGCCGCAGGCTGTGGCCCGGCATCGTTTAGCGTAAGCAACAACGGCAGGTGCGTGCTCTATGTAGAGAACACCGATGGCAAGGTAGGACAAACCTACGACGAAGAAGGCAACCCGATAGCAGTGATGGGCAAGCACTTCCGCATCTTCGCCAGCACCTTGGCAGGCGATTTGTTCACGGAGCCGTTCGTGATGTGCGAGCTGGACCATCCCGTCGATCAGATGACGACGTTTTTGACGTCGGGAGGCATGCTCTCCGCGCTCGCCACGCACATTGTGAGCGCGGAGAAGAGCGAGGCAGAGCTGCACGGTATCGAAGTGCCCTTGGTGGCGTGTGCCACTCCGACGGGCGCGGTCGCTACCTCGGGCGCGGTGGTGCCCGGAGCAGCAGGCGAATCCTTCATGGTCACGGTGCGAAACGACGGCAACACCTTGCTGACCGCTGGCACGATTGATCTGTACCGAGAGGACTCCAGCCAGCCGTTCTCCAGTGCATCCATCGGGTTCGGAGCGAATGCGCGAATGGCATCGATCTACGATCCGGAGCTCGCCGAGGATGCTTCGGCCAACGACATGGCACACGTGAAGTACGCGCTCGAGACGCTGGGCGCACGTTTTGCGACGCACCCGCTGGTTGCCGACAATGGCAACGCCGTGCTGGCACCAGGCTGCACGGCACAGTTCCGCATGAGCTTCGCCATCCCCGAGAGTTGGAGCGACGAAGTGGGCAAACGCGTAACGCTGTATGCGAAGGCGCGTAATCTGGTGGCGCTCGATCCCGTAACGCTCGAGGAAATTCGACCGGGCGCAAACTCGGCGCTGGGTGCCGTACTGCACGAGCTTCATGTGCCCGACGCGGCATGCGAACGCTCAGAAGTTCAGGTCGGCGTATGCGACAGCGCGGATACGACAGAACTTCACGACGCCCCGATGACAGTAGACGACGATGGCGGCTCGAGTGGCGGCGGTACCGACGAGGGCGGCGGCTCCGGCGGAAGGAGCTCCGGCAGTGGCAAGGACCACAGCAATAACAAGCGCTCCGGAAAAGCGGGCGCGCTCGCTGGCACGGGCGATGTCAATGCTCCCCTTACGGCAGCCGCTACAGCACTCGCCGCGGCAGGCGCCGGCCTCATCGCCTACAGCGCCCGCCGCACGGCGCTCGAAAAAGACACCGCCAATGAGGTCAATTCGGATAGGTCTCGCTAGCTCCTAGTTACTTTTGTGAGAAACGCCGACTCGGCTCATCGAACACCAAAAGGGGCTGGCCCCGATAACTCGGAGCCAGCCCTGAGTCGCCTGACATGGGAATCGCAACCCGCTACTTGAGCTTCAATGCCTCCATCATGGGCGCGGCGGCGTCCCAATCGATCTTCCAGCCAATCGACACGCGGACGGTCTCGCCCGTCGCGGGAGCCGTCGCAAACAGCGTATGGCCGTTGTCGGGACCGGTAAAGCGCAGCCACGTTATGCCGTTGTACTCGACCTGGTCGGTTGTCGTCTCTTTGCCTTCGTAAACCTGCTCTAGGCTTGCAACCTCTTCCTCCGGCGAGCGCGGGAAGATGCTGATGTTCAGGCGTCCTCCAGTCTCGTCATGGAAGAAGTTTGCCTTTTCGCGCTCTTCGTCGGACGAATCCAGCGTGTACCCATCGGCGGCCTCGATGCCGTACGATGCGCAGTCGATGCCCGTTAAATCTGTCTTCTCGCCAGAATCGGCCACGCCGCCGGCCGCCTTGAACTCCTTGGTCTCGCATCCCGTGGTGTCAAAGTGCATGGCCTCATGATTCTTGGCGGGGGCGTAAGCGTCTACGAACTCGACAGTGATGGGCCCGTAGTATGCCGTCTTCGGCTTGCAGAAATACACGGATTCAATGGTCTCGCCTGCGCTGTACTCCGGCCTCGTGGAAAGTGCAATCCCCTCGTG
>CABTZA010000086.1 GCA_902489225.1 uncultured Collinsella sp. | reverse complement strand
TGGGCGCCCAATGGTTCTGGGTGATGGACGACGACGTGCTCGTCATCCCCGAAGGCATCGAGCGTCTTGCCAAGTGGACTGACCGCTACGATGTCATCCAGGGTTCGCGCCTGGACTTTGACGGCGGAGCCTTCTTTTGGCAGTACCAGCTCATCCTTTCACTCGGCATCCCTAACCCCATCGCCAAGTGGGACCTGGGACCCGAGGGCTACCGCGCCATGAACCAGCTGTGCTTTGAGGGCGGCATGTTCTCGCGCCGCGTGGTCGACAAGATTGGCCTGCCCGACGCGCGCTTCTTTATCTACGGCGACGATGCCTGCTACGGCTACGTAGCCAGCCAGCACTTCCCCGCCGCCGTGGTCGCCGACGTGGTGCTCAAGCGCGCCCGTGCCGTCTCTAACTGGGATATCGCCGGCAAACGCCAGCTCAACTCTACGAGCGACACCAACCGCTACTACATCATGCGCAACCGAGGCTTCCTCGCTCGCTATATGCAGATCTACGGTGACTACCACCCCATGTTGTTCCGCCTGGGCAATGCCGCGACCTTCTGCAAGGAATTCATTCGCCTGGCTGCCGTTGACAAGTGCTTTAAGACCGGTATTCCGGCGCTGCGACGCGGCATGAAGGACGCCCGCAAGATCATCAAGGATCCCAACTGGAAGCCCATGCCGCCCATGAAGGATACCGAGTAACGGAAGCCGGAAACATCTCGGCGCTTAAAGCCGCTGGCACACCGTAGCCACATGCTGCCCATCAAAACCGAACCCCCAGCGCATGCGACCCACGCCGGGGCGCGGTACACGGATTTCGTCGATGCCATCGCGCTCTATGTCGAGTAGCGACTGCACGGCCAGCAATTCCAACCCCAGCGCATCCACATCGGGGTCATACATCATATTGATCGTTATAAGCGGGCGCTCGTCCAGCATGCCAATCGTATCGGCTATGTCGAACACAGCGCCCGTAGGAAAAACCTGGATGTCCCAGCGACCCGCGCCACACTTTCGCCTCGAAGCAGGATTGGCATAGCCCGGCAAGCCAAAGCAGAGCCCCTGCAAGAGCAGATGATATGGCAGCGGCTTATCTGGGTCGGTCTCACCGATTCCCGCATCCCCCAGGATGCGGCTTAGCGCCCGCTTCACGGTATCCTCGTTCCCACGGCACAGCCCGTCGCGAAACGCATCGACGTCTCGAATGTCTTCGGCAGCGCACTCAAACCACTCAACAATCACTAGACGCAAGGCCTGGCGAAGCTCTTTATTGGGCAATCGCAAAGCACGGAGGCGATCGCCATGCTCTGGCTCCTCAGTCATATCCGTCGTCAGGAAACCGGACAAATATAGCGCTGTCCACATGCCATCGTCAGGCGAGACATCTGGCTCTGCAGTGCCCAAACAAAGCGGGACCTCAGCGCACCCATGGGCCTCGAGCAAATCGAACAAGACCGAAAGGCGGTCGAGATTCCACCCGGCAACTACCTTACTCAGGCAATCGGCATATCCATACAGATCGGCACGCACGGGCGCCGTGCAGCCTCGGTCCAGAAAACCGATCACACGCGCTGGATTCGAGCAATAATCCCTACCAAACCGATATCCCTCGAGCCATTCACGCGCATCATCAAGGTATTCCTCGCGCCCAGCATGATTCAACAGAGCCTGGACCTCGGCATCCGAAAAGCCGAACCAACGGTCACACCACGTCGAAAGCGGCGTCGTCAGATAATACGAGCAGCCGTGCAAAGAAAGCGCCGCTTCGGCAGGGCCGGGACACTCCCCCATCAGACATGCGAAGCGTAGCGAATGGCCCGCGGCAGCAATGGCGTCAAACAGCACACGGTCAAGTAGCCCTGCCGGATCGGCGCCGGAAGCGCCCCTTGCGCTCGCACGGCCCAACCACGCCGCGTCGTACCCATCAACGAGCAATACAACTTGCTCATCGCAGGCAATCTCCAGCAACTCAATGAGCACGCCAAGCACCGAGGCGACCTCGTCCTCGCTCGCCGCGCCACGCGCAACACGTTCGATGTGACGCACCTTATCTCGAGCTAAATCCGGGGCCTCCAAGAGCGCCAACAAGCGAGCGCACTCGCCCGAAAGGGCATCGCGCACGACGCCGGCAACAGCGGCGCCACGCCTCGCAGCGCCAGAAAAGTCCAGCGATATCACCGGATAGCAAGCGTACTCATCCCGATAACGCCCGCTGTCCGCATCCCAAATCTGAGCATCGGCAAACGAGATCCGACCGGCGCGACCGACCGCTGGACGCTCCAGAAAAGCCCTGAGCATCGACAAGTTCATGCTCTTGCCAAAACCCTCGGGTCGACAGCACACCACAACGGACGCGTCGCAGTCCAACACATCGGCAATAAACATGGTTTTATCGATGAGTAAACACCGATTAATTGCATCGGAAAAGTCGTGTACATCAACCGGTAGAGCTGCGTTATCCGCATGATTGAGCAACCGCGCACCAAACGCATGAATAAAACCACAATTCACCTGTTCAGACACCGTAAACTCTCCCTCTAACGCAGCACGATGCCCATTGTAACGAGCAGGCGGAGCGCAACAATATCGACTTGCAAAGGTTTCGGGCAACGGTAGCAACTGACGCCCCGAGGGGGCATAACAAATCGTTGTGCAACAAAAACGGGATCCGATGCGGCTGCACCGGACCCCGTCTCAAACGCTTTGAAAACAATCTGAAAGGCTACTCCTCCGAGCCATCCTCCCCAGAAGCCTTCTTCTGCTGATCGAGCTTATGCTTACCACTTACGATAGACGTAGCGCCCAGTGTGGCCAAGCTCGCGCTGGCAAGGCTCGCCATCACAATCAGATCGCCCGTCTTGGGCATATTGCCGCCAGATGACTTGGTTGTGGTGGTCGTCGTGGTCGTAGTGGTCACCGTTTTGGAGTCATTTTGCTCATGGACCTGTTTGTCGGTGTTGCTCTTACCGCCGTCCTCGCCCTGCTGCTTTCCGTCCTCGGTCTTGTCCTTGTTCTCGTCCTTCTCCTCAGATTCAGACTTCTTACCCTCGTCCTTCTTCTGAGTGGACTTGTCGTCCTTCTCCTCAGAGCTAGAACCCTTATCGGATTCGGTCTTCTCGGAAGCCTTGTCCTTGGAGTCGCCCTTTACGGCTTCGGTCTTTTCCGTGGAAGCCTGATCAGAGTTGTCCTTGTTCTGGGCCGAACCGTTATTAACGCCAGCCATCAGCGAAGAACCCAGCGTAGAACCAAGCTGCTCGGAGAAAGAAGGCTTCTTGTCCGGCGAAGCAACGGGAGCGTCCGGCGCCTTATTCGAATCGTCCTTGGAAGCATCGGAATCAGGGGTTGCGTCAGAGCCGGAGCCGTTGTTAGAGCCGGTGTCAACGGACGAATCGCTCGAGCCGGTAGATGAGTTAGAGGTGTCAGCGCCGGTCGAACCAGAAGCGTCGCTGTCCGTATTGCCGGCAGAGCTTGAAGGCGAATCGCCCGCAGCAGAGCCGTTCGAATCGGAGCCGTTCGAGGTAGAGCCGTCGTTGGTAGTGCCACCAGCAGAGCCATTACCGTCAGCATCGGTCGAGGGCGCATCCATCCTGTCATCGTTGGCATCGTCACTCGAGTCGTCATTCGAATCAGGTGTCGGCGAGGGCGCCGGTGTGGGCTCGGGCTGCACGGGCGTCGCGGCGGCAGCCTCGTCCTCAGCGATATAAACCAAGCAGTCCTTTAGCTCGTTGCGGTAGCGGTTCTTCCAGCCCTCATGATACTGGGGTTGGCTCGAATACTTGGTCGCCACGTTATTGACCACGCTGTTGGAAAGCGCCGTCACAAACTCGCGATCGGACATATCGTTGGAAAGATTCGCCCAGCGGAAAAAGTCCCTGCAGCCACCAGTGCCGCACATGTTGGTAATGCTCCACACCATGCCCTTGACGCAGTCGGCGCGGCCCGAAATGTCAATACCCAGGCCGCTCTTGAGCCACGCCTCGGTCACCGCATAGTACGAGTTGTACGCATAAGCATCTTGAAGTGCTGAGAACTCAACAGGATCGGTGTTGTAAGCACCCTGAAAGGCCTCCTGCGCAATACGGCCCAACTCGGTGAGCTGGCCGTTCTCATACATGGCATTGCTCGTGTTGGAAATCTCGCTGCCGCGATCAATCGCATCCTTGAGCATGCTGTACTTGGCAGAATCGTAGTTGTAAACCTGCTTCATAAACGGAATGAGCGACCAGCGGCGATCAAACTGATAGTAACCCAGTGCGTTATAGCCGTCACCATACGAAAATCCCTGGTTGTAGTTACCATGGCTCTCGTACTTGGTAAAGTACTTCATCTCGGGAGTCACGTTGACAAACGAAACGCCCTGGACCGACCTCAGCACGCCCGAGAAGGACTGCTGGGTGTAGAGACCCTTATCGATATCGGTGGCATCCGAGGCAACGCCCGGCGTGGGCTCCTCGGCAGCGACAGGTGCCGGCGCGGAAACGGCGCCAAACGAAAGCGCCAACGTCAGGCCCGCGACAATAGCAGAATGCTTGGGCTGCATAAGATCCTCCCTGCATTGGTGTAGTTAAAGTTCAGTTTGCAAAGATAAAAATAAGTATTGCAGCTCGCCCGTTGTTGCACAACAACCCCTCGGTAAACGGCAACAACCCTCCGCGAAATCTTAAGGAATTAAACAAACTGGTCGTCGGGCGCCAACAGAAGCTCGCCGTAACGCTCCATCAGCCCGTCCCTCAGCTGGCAGAATGCGGGGATATAGACGTTCAAGATGCGCTGAATCAAATCTTGAGCGAGCTTGTTGTCATAGATATGGACGTTCGTATTGCGGTCTCTGAGCATATCTAGCCAGGCTGCCTCATCAATAAAGTCGTAGAATCGGTACGACTCCTTCAAGATGGCGCGAGGAGACCCCGACGCGGCAAGCGTGGCGCCCTCATACTCGAGCAGACGCTTAAGAAGCTTCCAGCTCAGTTCAAATTGAAGATTGAACTTATTAATCAATCCACTCTGAACAAAATCATTGTTGAGATCCTGATTGGGCGCATCCTCAAGATTCGCCAAGGCGCTGACAAAGTTCTCATATTTTTTCATACAGAATCACACCATCCCTGGCAATTTCATCGAGCAATTGCTGCGATAAGGACTCGTCGAGATTGACGACGTCTACATCTAAAAGAGTATCAAGACGTTCATCGATCAAATATGAGAAGCGGCCGAAATCCCGGCAACCTGCTACGGCGATGTCAATATCGCTCTTGGGCAAGTTGTCACCTCGAGCGCGAGACCCAAACAGCACGACCTTCTCGGCGTCACATTCCCGAGCAAAAACTTCGATTTGCTTGTACACCTTGTCGAGAGATGCCATTTGCACCCCTACAGCTTAATGTCAAAGTTGATCTCGGGAACGGTGGCCAGGTCGGCCAACGTCACGCCGTCGACGTACTTTTCGATCACGTCGTCCAGACCACGCCAGAACTTGACGGTCGAGCAAAGATCGCTGCGGGTGCAGCTGTTGTCGATGCCGTCGCACGCCACCGGAGCCGTGCTGCCCTCGACGGCACGCAAGATATCGCCGGCGCGCACCTCAGCCGGGTCCTTGGCCATCATGTAGCCGCCGCCCTTGCCGCGCACGCTCTTAAGCAGGCCAGCCTTCATAAGCGGACGCACCAGCTGCTCCAAATACTTTTGCGAGATATGCTCGCGGTCGGCGACCTCGCGCAGGGCAATCTTGCCCTCGGCGTCGCCAAGCGCTGCGATATAGATCATCAATCGGAGGGCATAGCGGCCCTTGGAAGAAATGAGCATACCTACCCTTCCATAACGCTGGGGACATACATAACCGATGAATTTGTCCCACATCTAGAAAAGTCGAGTGGATTAGTCGGGTTTTCCCTTGACTAACGCCGAACCCATAGTAACTTTATTCCGAGAAGATTCCTAGGGTTTAGTACACCTATGAGTACACCATATACAGAGAGGAACAGCATGAGCGCAAATCCGCTGCTTTCCATCGAAGGTCTGACCGCCTCCGTGGACGAGAAGACCATCCTCCACAACGTCAACCTCAACGTCGCCGCCGGCGAGACCCACGTGCTGATGGGACCCAACGGCGCCGGCAAGTCTACCCTTGGCCACCTGGTCATGGGCGACCCCGTCTATACCGTCAACGACGGCCGCATCGTCTTTGACGGCCAGGACATCACCGAGCTCACCACCGACAAGCGCTCCCGCGCCGGCCTGTTCCTGAGCTTCCAGGCCCCGGTCGAGATCCCGGGCGTGCCGCTATCGAGCTTTTTGCGTGCCAGCATCGCCGGCCGCCCCGGCCTGGAGATGAAGGGCAAGGAGTTCCGCCGTCGCGTCAAGGAGCTCGCGGCCGAGCTCAACATGGACACCGCCTACCTCAACCGAGAGCTGGGCGTGGGCTTCTCGGGCGGCGAGAAGAAGAAGGTCGAGATGCTCCAGCTTCTGCTGCTGCAGCCCAAGCTCGCCATCCTGGACGAGACTGACTCGGGCCTGGACGTCGACGCCCTCTCCACCGTCAGCCATGGCATGGACGCCTACCGCAAGAGCTGCAACGGCTCCATGCTCATTATCACGCACAACACGCGCATCCTGGAGCACCTGGATGTCGACCGCGTCCACGTTATGGTGAAGGGCCACATCGTGCGCGAGGATGACGCCTCGCTGATCCCTTGGATCGACAAGAACGGCTTTGAGACCTTCGAGCGCGAGGCCGCCGATCAGCGCGCCCAGGCCGAGGCCGCCGCTGCCGAGCAGCAGGCGTAAAGGGGCGACGCAATGACCAAGAACCGCACCGAGGTCGCGGACATCGACCGCAGCCTCTACGACTTCACCTATGGCGAGGAGGGATTCGAGCGCCTCGACGCCGGCATCACGCCCGACATCGTGCGCGAGATCAGCGCCAAGAAGGACGAGCCGCAGTGGATGCTCGATCTGCGCTTAAAGTCCCTCGAGATTTTCAATCGTTTTCCCGACCCGACGTGGGGCCCCTCCATCGAGGGCCTGGACATGGACAACATCGTCACCTACGTCAAGCCCAACACCGATCAAAAGCACGACTGGGAG
Source organism: uncultured Collinsella sp. (assembly GCA_902489225.1). Lineage (GTDB taxonomy): Bacteria > Actinomycetota > Coriobacteriia > Coriobacteriales > Coriobacteriaceae > Collinsella. The sequence goes on along the minus strand of CABTZA010000086.1, from coordinate 860 downwards.
TCGGTGCCTGACGACATCAAGAACACCTTTGAGCGCCTGGGTATCCCCGATGCCGAGCGCAGCTACCTGGCGGGCGTCGGCGCGCAGTACGACTCCGAGCTCGTCTACCACAACATGCAGGACACCGCGTCCAAGATGGGCATCGTCTACTCCGGCATCGAAGAGGCCCTGCTCGACCCGCAGTGGGAGCCGCTCATCCGCGAGAAGTTTATGACGCTCATCCCGCCCACCGACCACAAGTTTGCGGCCTTGCACGGTGCCGTGTGGTCGGGCGGCTCGTTTGTCTACGTGCCCAAGGGCACCAAGCTCGACTTCCCGCTGCAGAGCTACTTCCGCCTCAACGCCAAGGGCGCCGGTCAGTTTGAGCACACGCTCATCATCGTCGAGGACGATGCCGACCTGCACTTTATCGAGGGCTGTTCCGCGCCCAAGTACAACGTGGCCAACCTCCACGCCGGCGCCGTCGAGCTCTTTGTGGGCAAGCGCGCGCACCTGCGCTACTCGACCATCGAGAACTGGTCCAAGAACATGTACAACCTCAACACCAAGCGTGCGCGCGTGGACGAGGATGGCGACATCGAGTGGATCAGCGGCTCCTTCGGCAGCCACGTGGGCTACCTCTACCCCATGAGCGTGCTCAACGGCCGTCGCGCCCGCTCGAGCTTTACCGGCATCACCTTTGCCGGCGCCGGGCAGAACCTCGACACCGGCTGCAAGGTCGTGCTCAACGCGCCCGAGACCTCGGCAACCGTCGAGACCAAGGGCATCTCCAAGAGTGGCGGCATTCAGACCTTCCGCAGCTCTATTGTGGCGACACCCAAGGCCGAGGGCTCCAAGGCAACCGTGAGCTGCCAGTCGCT
>CABTZA010000085.1 GCA_902489225.1 uncultured Collinsella sp. | reverse complement strand
GGCGTGCCGCAGCGGTTGTAGTCGACGAGCGACTCGGCAGCGGCGGTAATGCGACCCTCGGCGCCGCCCACGTGCACCATCTTGGCGGCGTCCTCCTCCATGTGGATGCGCAGGATGCGGATGGGCACCGTGTAGGAACCGTCCTCGCGACGCTCGGGCATCTGCAGGTTGGACGCGTCATAGCTGGCCAGGTGGCCGGCGCGCTGGTTGCCCTCGCGCATGGTCGACGTCATGGACGTGGACAGCCCCTCGGCGTTGGCCGAAGCGCTCGCCAGGCTCTGGGCCTCGGCCTCGCCAAACGCGCAGTCGGGGCGTTCGGCGGCACCGCGACCGGTCACGTCCAGGTCCAGGTGACCGTACATGGCAAAGGCGACCGGACCCTGCGTGGTCTGGAAGTTCTTGGCCATATCGGGATAGAAGTAGTGCTTGCGGTAGAACATCGAGTGGCGCTGGATCTCGCAGTTGGTGGCGAGACCGGCCTTGACGATGCTCTCGATGGCGCGCTTGTTGGGCACCGGCAGGGCGCCGGGCAGGCCCAGGCATACCGGACACACGTTGGCGTTGGGCTCGTCATCGTGGCTGAGCTTGCAGTTGCAGAACATCTTGGTATCGAGTGCGGTGAGCTCGGTGTGGATCTCCAGGCCGATCACGGCCTCCCAATCCTGCAGGACCTCGGAAAGCTCCTTCATTACAGCTCGCCTCCCTTCCCGGCAAAATCGGGCGCGACGGAAAGCGCGGGCGCACCCGTGGCGGCATCGGCAAAGCCGCGCTCCAGGGCGCGGGCAAACATGAGCAGCTGACGGTCCTTAAAGGCAGGTCCCACCAGCTGAGCAGAAACGGGCAGCTTGCTGTCCTCGCCCAGGCCCAGCGGCACCGAGATACCACCGTTGCCGCAAATGTTGAGCGAGATGGTGTACAGGTCGGAGAGGTACATCTGCGTGGGCTCGCTGATCTCGCCAAACTTAAAGGCCGTGCGCGGCGAGGCGGGCATGAGGATGGTGTCCACCTTGGCATACGCGGCGTCGTAGTCCTGCGTGATGAGCGTGCGGGCCTTTTGCGCGGCGTAGTAGTACTTGTCGTACACGCCCGAGCTCAGCAGGTAGGCGCCGAGCATCTGACGGCGCTTGGCCTCGGCGCCAAAGCCGTGGGCGCGCGAGAGCGAGCTCTGGTCGGACAGGTTGGCGCAGCCCTCCTCCTGATAGCCGTAGCGAATGCCATCGAAGCGGGCCAGGTTGGAGAACGCCTCGGCCGGGCCGATGACGTAGTAGGCGGCGATGGCGGCATCCAGGTGCGGCAGGTCGACCTCGACCAGCTCGGCACCCTGGTTCTGCAGCTCCTGGGCGGCGCGCTGAACAGCGGCCTTGACCTCGGGCGTCAGGCCCTCGGCCTCCATAAACGCAGGGATGATGCCCACGCGCTTGCCCTCGATGCTGTCGTTGAGGTGCTCGGTAAAGTCGACGGCGCAATCCTGGCTGGTGCAGTCGTACGGATCGTGGCCCGCACCGGTAAGCGCGTTCATGGCCAGCGCGACGTCCTCGACCGTGCGGCCAAAGGGACCCACCTGGTCGAGCGACGAGCCAAAGGCAACCACGCCGTAACGGCTCACGGCGCCATACGTGGGCTTAAAGCCCACCACGCCGCACAGCGACGCCGGCTGGCGAATGGAGCCGCCGGTGTCCGAACCCAGCGAGAGCGCGACCTCGCCCGCGGCGACGGCAGCAGCGGAGCCACCCGAGGAGCCGCCGGGCACGCGCTCGATATCCCAAGGGTTGTTGGTACGGTAGAAGGCCGAGCTCTCGGTAGAGCTGCCAAAGGCAAACTCGTCCATGTTGGCCTTGCCCATGGGCAGGCAGCCGGCATCGAGCATGCGCTGGACGCAGGTAGCGGTGTAGACGCTCTGGTAGTTCTCGAGCATGTGGGAAGCGCAGGTGGTACGCGTGCCCACGAGGTTCATGTTGTCCTTAATGGCCAGCGGCACGCCCGCAAGCGGGGGCAGCGGCTTGCCTGCGGCACGGTCGGCATCCACGCGCGCGGCGGCCTCGAGCGCAAGCTCGGGCGCCACCTGCAGGAATGCCTGGACCCCGCCCTCGCGCGCCTCGATGGCGGCAAGGGAGGCCTGGGCCACCTCGGTAGCGGTAAAGTCGCCGGCGGCAACGCCCGCGGCGATCTGGGCAGCGGTAAGGGAATCGAAGCTCTGCGCCATTACTCGCTCTCCCCCTCTCCCAAAATGGACGGCACGCGGAAGTAGCGGTCACGCGCGCTGCCGGCGTTTTCCAGGGCAACGTCGAGCGGCAGATCGCGCTCGGGCTCGCGCAGGTCGTCGCCCATCACGTTGGACAGGCTTCCGATGGGATGGAACGTGGGCTCCACGTCGGGCAAGTCATATTGCAAGACGGGCTCGAGCATCTGGACGGCGTCGTTCATGTAGGACGTCATCTGGGCGAGCTCGTCATCGGTCAGTGCGATCTTTGCGTACTCGGCGATGCCGCGCACGTCTTTCTCGCTGAGTGCCATAGGCGCTCCCTTCCGCATAACAGTTAAACCGCTCTAGTATACAGGGCAACGCCGGCTTGGAGCAGGCGCTTTACCCAAATGCAGCGAAAACGTAACGAGGACGGCGGGCTGGCGGGCGGCGGGCTGGCGGTTCTGCAGCGAAACCGCACCGTCCATAGCGAAAACCGTCCTGTCCACAACGAAAACCGTCCCGCCCGCAACGAAAACCGTCTCGCCCACAACGAAAACCATCACAACATTCGACGCTTTTCGTCAAAATCGCGATCTTCATCGAATGTTGCGATGGTTTGGAAGCCCCGACCACCACAAAGGCGCCCGTCCCCTTTGTGGTGGTTCTGGAGAATGTCTTATGCCGAGGCCTTGGCCTTGCGGCGCTTGCGGACCGCGTGGATCACGATGTCCAGCAGCAACAGCACAATGGCCACGACCACGATGAGCACGGCAAACTCACGCTTGCCCCAGTGGCGGCCGGCCAGCGACTTTTGCTTGTCGACGTCCTTCTTGTTGTACTTGGTGCGCACGCAATGCACCAGCAGACGATGGTCGTTCACGCCGTAGGGCGTGCAGGTGACGAGCGTCACCTTGTCGGCGCCGGGCTCTATGGTCAGCGACTCCATCTCCTCGGGCAGTACCACCTCGGAGTCCACCATCTTGTAGGCGAGCGTCTTGTTCATGGTGTGCAGCAGCACCAAGTCGCCGGGCTCCAGCGAATGGATGTCGTCGAACATGCTCAGGTTGCGCATGCCCGAATGCGCGGTGAGCACGCAATGCGTCGAGGTGCCGCCCACCGGCAGGCTCGTGCCCTCCAGGTGGCCGACGCCCGCCATAAGGACTTCTTCGCTCGTGCCGTGGTAGATGGGCATGCTCACGTCGATGGAGGGGATCTCGACCCAGCTCATCATGGGGTCGCGGTCAAAGATGAGCTGCTGGGCGTAGGGCTCGATCTGGTCGGCGGGAAGCTCGGTGGCCTCGCCCGCCAGCTGCTCATTAAAGGAGCGCGCCTGGAGCAGGATGCGCTCGCGCTCCTCGGCAGACAGCGCGTCAACGGTGCTGGACACCGTGCTGATCTGGTTGAACACGCCCGAGGCCTCGAGCCGGTCCAAGATCCACGGCCAGGTCATAAGGCCCACGCCAATAAGGATGATGACGATGGTGATGAGCCGGTCGGCCCAGCGCGGCAGCCGCTTGCGGCGGCGTTTGGGCTTTGGTTGAGGTTTGGGTTGAGGGCTTGAGCCGCCGTTGGCCGCGGCGTTATTGCTCTTCATATGTTTGGCGCCCTGCACCATCGCCGGTCACTCCTCTATAGCTCAGGTTGTCTAAACAAATAATAGCCGATTAGCGAGCTTCCGCGCCGGACAACGCAGCTAGACTGCACCGTCCGGGCCACGTAACCACACTCAACCAATCAAGCCATATGTTGCTTTCATCGTCTCAAGCAACTGCGCCATCGTTGCGCCCGCAACCCCGATCTGTTTCAGATTGACGTCGCCCACCTCACAATCTTTAACAAACGCAATCATATCGTCCTTCAGTTCTCCGCGCAGGTCGACACCTTCCGACTCGCCAAGCAGCTGAGCAAGCCTCAGCGCATCGCGTTTATGCTTTTTTACCTTCTTCGAATCAACGTTCTCCCCCGCTTCCCTTCTAGCTTTTAGGTCGAGATACGCCTTCGCTTTGAACGGGACAATGTATTCCGTACCCAGGACCGAAACGCCGCCTACGGTCCGAATTCCCTGAAGGAACAAGCTGTAGTAAGCATCGTCCAACAAAATTGCCGAAAGACTGCTTATGTTTTCATCAACGTGAATTGGCGCCACATCAATCCCCTCACGACCCTTTAGAAAGTCGGGGCACTTCGCGAAGAGTTCGATCATATGGGGGTAACCCGGCCTCTTAGGCTCTGTGAACCGATAAAAACATGAGCCTTTGCCTTCGCCCCAGCCGCAGCGGTAACCGCCATCACGCACCAAGTCCATATGGCTTCTGCCGTCTGAGGCAACCGGTCATCGGCGACAATTACCACATCAAAATCGTGAGTCGCCCTAAACGGAAGTCCCGCCTCCGCGAGCAAAATGTCGCATGCCGTGCCGCCGATAAGGGCATACGATCCTGCAGCTTCTTGCATATGCTGCTGAAATTCTTGGAGGCCTTCTACAGCGCTTCTTGCCATGGATATTCCCTTTCAAACATTCGATCGACTTCGAGCTGAATTCGCTCATCGTCAATTGCCGCCAAAGATAGCGCAAGCGAAATGTTGTCGACACGGGAGGAGTCGGCAAACACGGGCGCATAGCGCCACACTTGGATCATCGCCGTCTCGTTATCCGGCAACTCCCCGTCTGCGACTTCGAGGTCGCTCAGTTGACGCCATGCACTTCTTAAGACGGCCTTTTGTTCCATGCCCGGCGCAGCGAGCATCGAACGCGCGGCGAGCGCCGTCTCCCCGGCGTCAACAAGACAGTCGATCTGCGGCGTCTTCCTTGCAAAAAAGACCTTCGAGACAGGCGAGGAGAGCTCTGCCATGTGCTCACTGAGCAAAAGATCAACAGCAACAGGGAACACGACGACACGTCGCTCGCGACGCTCGCGCCTCGCGAGCCCCCTGTCAACAAGCTCGGTTATGGCCTCACTCGCGCGGCTTGCCGAAATCCCAAGCGCACGACAAAGGTCATAGGGACGATATGGCTCCTGGGCTACTCCCCAGATTGCGGCAACCTGTGCGTTGGGTGACATCTTGGTCGCGCGATTGCGAAACCGGGCACCGCCCCTCTCCGTGCAGGCTGTGCCCATAAATGGAAGAAAAGCCTGTCTACCTGGGCAGACAAAGGGAATCCCTTGTGCGATCAATGCTTTGCGCTGACGTGCATCGGCATCAGGAAACGAAACGACAACAGGAGTCTCCGCGCGTAAGGCTAGCTGACTATAGACTCTCTTAGCCTCGGGAAGCCCGACGCCAGTAGGCAAACTTGCAAGCAAAAACGAAAAACCGTTTGCGTCAACAGCGCGGACCTCAACCGCCCGCAGATGCAGCGGCAAGCGTGTGGATCCAGGCCAAGTTTTGGCCTTGGCGGAGAGGCCTAGTGCTTCTTGTAAGTAGATTAGCGCTTCGTTCATTTCCATCATTTTCGTTTGATTCCAGTTTATATTGGAATTATACATAATTTTCGGAATTGACGAGATTCCTTTCGTGCATAAGCCCGCATTTGAGTTTTCAGAATGTCCCGGATCGGCGGGGCGATTCGGGATACAATGTCAATAGAAAACGACGCACCCCGCGTAAGTGTACGAGAGCGCGGGCGGCCTAGTTTTCTGGTTTTGTTAAATGCCCGGGCTCCGAACCCCGGGCATTCTTATTTGCGCTTGTTGCGGCGCAAATGCCTTCTACCGTCCGCACCGCGCGTGCGCCTACGGACCTTAAACCGAACCTCATACGAGTCAAGAAACGCGATGACGAACGTGCCCACCGCCGCGAGGGCGGCGAGCGCGTTAAGGAATTTCAGCATTTGGGGACCTCCGATCGAGTCGTCGGCCGCCCGCGCACGGAATGCGTCGCAAAGCCATTTTACTGCGAGTTTATGCACCCACAGCTGGTAAACGCAATAATTGCAAACATCTGTTCGATAGTCATACGCTCGATCCATCGGGCAATGGAACCTGGCTGCGTTATCCAAAAAAACGGGGCAAACTCCAGTGCGGAGTCTGCCCCGAAAAGAGAATGGCAAAGCAAGAACGTGGCTGGACGAGAAAAGTGTCCGCAAGTCTCATGGCCATCACATCCCACCTGCCAAAGGGATGGGTGGGCGAGCGTTACTCCTGCTCGGACTCCTCAGCCTGCTTACGGCTGCGGATGAGGTGCGCCACGCCGATGCACAGCACCGCGCCACCAGCGATCCAAGTGAAGGTCACGCCGTTGAGACCGGTGAGCGGGAGGCCGGAGCCCTTCTTGTTCTTGACGGTGAGAGTGACGGTGCCGTTATCAACAGACGGTTTCATAACGAGGTCAGAACCATTCTTGGTCGCACTGACACTCAGGTTATTATTCCCCTCATCATTGCCGAGACCATCAGCCGTGATGGTGAAGGTGAATTTGGGCAACGTGTTGTAGCCGTCGAGCGTGTGAGTCTCCTCGACCGTATAGGTACCAGCATCGAGGCCCTTGATATTAATCTCGCCGTTACGATCGGTCGTGAACTCATAGGAGTCGGCGCCGAGCGAACCATCCTCCTGGACAAACTTGGTGCCATCACCCTCGTCGGCGCCGGTGGCCTGGATGGTGAACTTTACGCCGCTGAGTTTAGCCGTCTCGTCTGCTGAGTCCCCCTTGACGAGCTTGAGCGCGTAAGTGTAATCGCGGACGGTATCGGGCACGGACTCACCCTTACCATCGCTCATGGGGTTGTTGGAATAGATGAGCTTGACAGTGTTCTCATTGCCCTCGCCACCGACGACTGCCTTATTGGGATCAAGCTGAGCGGTATACTCAACAAAAATCTTGGTACTAGACGAGAGGTTCGCAACGGCAAGTTTGAGATTATCGAACTTTACGGTCAGGGTTTGGCCGGCGCCGTTTTCAGCATTCTTGACTTCGGGAGTGAATCCAGAAGTAATTTCGACAGCGCTGGCACGATCGCTGCCTGCAAATACCTTAATGGAAGCGTCGGTAACCGTCAGGCCAGCAGAAAGCTCATCGCGAAACTCGTAGTAGTAACTATCGAACGAGGCCACATTTTCGGCAACGGTGCCGGTTAGCTGATATTTAACATCCTGACCAACCTGCGAGTCAGCCTTATCGGCCCATCCAGCGCCGGACTTGTCGTCCTTAATCTTCTTTGTAACCGTAGGTATACCAGTCTTCTCGGTAACCTCAACAGCACTACCGCCTATAACAGCGAAAATCGGCGAAGTACCAGTCTGCCTCAACTCGGAATAGCTGTCCTTAGTACCGATAGAACTATCGTCCGTCAGGAAGAGATAGTAGCCAGAGTTCTTAAAGGAAATTGAGGTATCATCCGCGGCGAAAGCAGCGCTAGAAGCCCCCCTTGGCATGGCAGGAGTAGTGCCCTTGACCAAGTCGGCAATCGTATCGAGCAAATCGCCATTATTCACAACCCAAGAAGCGTCTTGGAGATTATCAGCCATCCAGTCAGCAACATCCTGCGCGGTGGGCGTTTTGTCTTCAGGAAGCTTCGACTTACTAGAATCGTAACCAGCACTCTGCTTAATTGCATTAATAATGCTAGCCTGGGTAGGTTCCGTTACATTTTCAGCCCATGCGACATCGGAAACGACCTTATCGCTTGCGCTAGTTCCATCAACCACTTTGGCATTAAAAATCTGATAAGCGACGAACTGCGTCTTTCTGTTGGGATTCGTTGCGTCCGTATTTTCTGCATTTTGCTTGATGGTGATGCGATTGTTCAGAGTAGTAGCAAACGCCATCGTGGCCGGGGCCATAACGCCACCAAAGCTCAGCGCTGCTGTGAGGCC